>CAZIYY010000010.1:11259-20803 GCA_964543585.1 uncultured Anaerolinea sp.
GCGGCGCCTGCGAGCCGGTCTGGTCGAGCCTGCGGCCGCGCTCGCCGACAACGACATCACTTACATGCACGTTTTTTGCTTTCAATGCTTTCAGCAAAATTTCTTTCTTCAAACCTTTTTCGGTGATTGTTCGCAAATGATCGCCTGCCAAGCCAACACGCAATACACCTTCAATCTCAGGCAACACCGCCAAGCCATCCTGCAAGGGTTCGGCATACACTTCCCACACATCGCCGGGGATGATGTTCTTTTTCAAGTTCGAGGGCGTATCCATTGCTAATAGCTTTCCATCGCGCATGATGCCAACGCGTTCACAATATTCGGCTTCGTCCATGTAGTGTGTGGTGACGAGGATCGTCACGCCAGTTTCGGCAAGTTCATAGATCAAATCCCAGAAGGCACGGCGCGCGGTCGGGTCAACGCCTGAGGTGGGTTCATCGAGGAACAACAACTTCGGTTCATGCACCAGCGCAATGCCCAACGCGAGTCGCTGACGCCAGCCTGCAGAGAGGGAATTCGTCAGCGTGGAATCATGTCCTTGAAGCCCGACCAGTTCAAGGGTATGTTTGATGTGGGCCTTGTCGGTGATCCCATACACGCCGCCGTAAAATGTCAAATTTTCCAGCACAGTCAGGTCATCATAGATTGCAAACTTCTGCGACATGTAGCCTGCGCGCGTGCGCACCTCTTCGCTTTGTTTGAACGCGTCGAATCCCAGCACGGTCGCTTTGCCATCGCTCGGTTCGAGCAGACCCAGCAACATGCGGATCGTCGTCGTCTTGCCCGAACCGTTCGGACCGAGATACCCAACCACTTCGCCCGCGCCCACTTCAAAGTTGACGTGATCGACTGCGACGAAATCGCCGAAGCGGCGCGTGAGATTTTCGACCTTGATGACTGCTTCGCTCATACTGACTCCGACAACGCAATAAAGACATCTTCGAGGACGGGATTCACCGTGCGCAGTTCATCCACCTGACCACCCTCGCTTCTGATCTGCGACTTCAACCTGTTGAGGACATCCTGAGCTTTGTCCTCGCCGACGCGTATGTGCAGTCTATCGCCGAAGGCTTGAACATCTTCGACATCTTCATCTTTATGCGCGACGTGACGAAGCAGACCGATGGGCGAACCGCGCAATTCAAGGACGCGTCCGTTGAGACGAGCTCGCAAATTGGACGGCGTATCCTCGGCGATTAGTTTTCCATCTTTCATAAATCCCACACGATGACAGCGTGAGGCTTCGTCCATGTAGGGAGTTGAAATGATGACCGCCACACCACCCCCCTCTTTCTCTGCCCCCAAATTCTCCGAATTTGGCGGGAGTTGGAGGGGAGCAGATGTAAGACGAATAATCAGTTGCCAGAAATCCTGGCGCGTAACGGGGTCAACGCCTGTGGTGGGTTCATCGAGAAGAAGGACTTTCGGTCTTGTAACAAGCGCAGAGGCGAGTCCAAGTTTTTGTTTCATGCCGCCAGAGAGTTGACCCGCGCGGCGGTCGGTGAATTTATCGAGTCCAACGAATTCAAGGATCTCCAGGGAACGCGGCAGCCATTCATTCGGCTTGAGTCCGCGCACTTCGGCAAAGAAGCGGATGTTTTCGAGAACCGATAGATCTTCATACAACGAAAATCGTTGCGAGAGATAACCGAACTGTGAGCGCGCATTTTCAACTTGTTTATTGATATCGTATCCGCAGATATTTACGTCGCCGGAATCAGCCTTGAGCGCGCCGACAAGCAAGCGCATCGTCGTCGTCTTCCCCGCGCCGTCCGAGCCGACGAGTCCGTAGATCTCGCCTGCCTTGATTTGGAGGGATACACCGTTAACGGCGTGGGTATCGCCGAAGGATTTGCTTATATTCTTAGCAGAGATTAGAAGGTTATCATTCATAAGGTTAATAATGGTACCGTCAAAAGTCGAACGTCAAACGTCGGTATTGTATTCTGCGGAGTCTTCGCGTACTCGGCGATCTCTAGGATTGGATTCAAGATAGGCGGCAAAGCGAGTTACCTGTCGTGCGGCTTTATCCGCTAGCTCATAGGCTTCATTGAATTGTTCCTGTGAGATATAACTCATATCTAGAGCAACATATAATTGTGAACGTACCTCGCCTGCTGAAGCTTTGCCGTGACCAAGATAGTTAATGAACTGCATATCAGTTCGACTCTCGAAACCCTCGGCAATATTGCTCATGACTGAAACAGAAGCTCGGCGGATTTGGTCTTTCAAACCATAATCCTTCGCAAACGAGCCCTGCTCCGTCAATTTGTAGATGAAGTTCGTCAATCGGCGAGCTGTCTTCCAACCTTCAATCTCTTCAAAGCGCGTGATCCCAGCCATATTATCTTCTCCATCTCACATCAATCATTAAATGTCAGCTAAGAGACGTTCGACGTGTGACGTTTAACGTTTATTTGAACACCACATCCGCAGGCATGCCGATCTTCAATTTGCCTTCGGTATCGGTTACCTTTAACTTGACGGCAAAGACCGTGCTGCTGCGCCCTTCCACGGTTTGGACATTGCGCGGGGTGAATTCTGCTTCGTCAGCCATGTGAATGATCTCAGCAGTGAAGGTTGGGCTATCGCTGGAGGAAACGTCAATCGTTACAGTCGCTTGCTGACCAGGGTGGATTTCATTCAAGCGATCTTCGGGAACATAGACGGTAATCGTTAGGTCGTTGAGATTTGCCAGTGTCAACGCTACTGCGCCAGGCTGGACGAATTCACCAGGCTCGACGTTGCGGGTGAGGACAACGCCATCCATCGGAGCGTAGACGATCAACTTTGCGATCTGAGAATCCAGCAATTCGAGACTGGCTTGCGCCTGCTTGACTACTTTCTGTGCCTGATCCACCCCCGCCCGCGCCTGGTCCACTCCTCCCTGGGCGACGGTGACACTTGTTGATTGATCGCCTGTCCGCAAGTTTCGGAGAAGATCAAGAGCCGAGTAATATCGTTCCTGAGCTACGGAGACGTTTGCGCGCGCCTGGAGTACCTCGTCGGCGGCTTGACTCGTGAGAAGATCGTTATATGACTTCTGCGCACTTTCCAGTTCATCCCGCGCATTTTTATATAGCGTCTGCCCAGCCTCGGCAAGTTGCGCGTCGCCTGCGCATTTGTAAATCAAATTGGTGAGACGCGCGTTATCAACGAAATAGCCCTTGTTGGTTCCACAATGAGTGCGGTTATATACACCCTTGGGAATATCTGAAGAAGTCGAATTCTGGGCGCGATAATTAACATCCTGGGCGATCAAATACACCAGGCGCGCATCCAGGAGACGCTTTTCGGCAGTTAGAAAATCACCTTGTTCCAGTGATTGGGTAACTTTGGCCAGGTCTGCCTGGGCATTTTCCAATTCGTTTCTGGCGAATTCAACCTGGGCTTGCACAGACTCAACCTGCTCGGCGCGGGTGTAGTACCATCCAGGCTGCTCGAACAGGTTGGGGTCCGAGAACCAGTCCGCGAGTCGTGTACTCTTGCCCTGAGCCAGCGCGGTTTCCAATGTAATCTGATACTGTGATTCTGCCGTCTTCAACGCATTTTGCGCGGTTTGCTCGCCCGCCATGGCAGAATCCACCTGGGCAACCGCGACGACACGTTGAGCGTTGAGCAGGCTGTCGTCGAGGGAAAGAAGCGGGTCGCCCGTCTTAACGGACTGTCCCTCTGCGACGAGTACGTCCTTCACTTTGCCAGCCAGCTCAGGCGAGATGTTGACCGTCACCGATTCAATTGTGCCTGAGGCTTTGAGTTGGCCGGTGTCTTCGGCCTTCAATGAACCCAGTCCAAAATATAGAATGGCTGAGATGACGATCAACGCGACAACGATACGAACGGGAAGCGGGGGAAGTTTGGGATGCATGTTGAACTCCTTAATCTAATCTCTTTCTAAAACGCAGAGCCGCCGCGCCCATGATGATGATGCCGAAGAGCGCCAGCGAAATGATCTCTGTTTGAAGTTCGGCAAAGCCGACTCCTTTGATCATTAGTGAACGGATGATGACAAGATAATATCGAAGCGGGATGGCATACGAAACGATTTGCAAGAATCGCGGCATGGCTTCGAGAGGGAAAAGAAAGCCAGAGACGAAGACGCCAGGAAGAATGGTCACAAAGACAGTCAGTAATGCCTCCTGTTGTGTGTTGGCGATGGTGGAGGCAAAGAGTCCAATGCCGAGACTCGAAAGCAGGAGCAGCCCTGCCGTGGCGAAGATAAGGGCGAGATCGCTTCGCACAGGAACGTTGAACCAAAGATGACCAATGACGAGGATTTCGATCAAATCCCAAAAGCCGAGGATGACATACGGCATGACTTTACCCAACACCAATTCCCATGAACGAATGGGCGTGACGATGAGTTGTTCGATCGTGCCGCGCTCGCGTTCGCGCACAACGGCGGTTGCCGTGAGCATGGACATGATGGCATATAGAATCATGCCTGTCACGCCTGGAATCATGAAATAAGCGGAGAGCAAGTCGGGGTTGTACCAAACCTGCGTGCGGACTTCGAGCGGCGGCTGGACAGCCGTGGCGCGTCCCTGAAGGGCGGCCTGGTCACTGAGCACTTTGATGGAATACGATTGACCGATTAACTTCGCCGTCGAAAGCGCGGTCGCGCCGACGGTGGCATCGGAGCCATCCAGGATCATCGAGACTTGCGCGTTCCCCTCCAAGAGTTTGCGCGCGTAATCAGGAGGGATGACGAGCGCGCCGCGCGCATCGCCCTGCTCGACCAGAGTCCGAATCTCTTCCTCGGAATGGACGTCGTAATCAATCCTGAAATAATCCGCCGCGCGGAAAGCATCCAACAATGCGCGCGATTCGGGCGAGCGGCTTTGATCCCAGACCGCGATGGGGATATTTTTCACGTTCGTCGTTGCCGCATACCCGAGCAGGAAAAGTTGAATGATCGGCATGACGATAATCAACGCCAGTGTGCGCGGGTCACGAAAGATCTGGATGAATTCCTTGCGGATGATGGAGAGTAGTCTTGAATTCATGCTGGCTCCTTGAGAATGCCATTCAGGAAAATATCCACATAAACGTCTTCGGTATTTTTTGGCATCAGTTTGCTAATAACCGAATTTGAGATCACCATTTCGGTGATGAGGTAGGAAACAACCGCACCTACAAAGGAGCGCATTAAAACTGCAGGGTTGGTCACCCGCAAGTTTTTCCTCGATTTGATAACCCTTTCAAAGACAGGCAGCATCTTTGGGGCAATTTCCTTCAGCATCATGGCGCCATGCTTCCCTTTGAACTCGACCAGTTCGATCAACATCAGGTTGACAAACTCGCGGCGCTCCCCCATCTCAGTAACAACAATATGGAATGCGGTTTTGAAAAACTCTTCGAGCGTATCCGCTTCGGCGGCGAGAATGGCGGGCAGAAGTTTCTTATATGGGTGCTTGTCAATGATAATGCCTTCAAAGATCTCATCCTTGCTGGTGAAGTGGTTGTAGATTCCGCCCAGCGCAAGTTCGGCTCTGTCCGCGATCTGGCGCATGGAGGTGGCGTGATAGCCCTGTTCCATGAAGAGACTGAGCGCCGCATCTTCGATGGCAAGGCGGGTCACTTCGCCCTTTTTCATTTTTTCTTTTTCCACAAGGTCTCCAATCATGAAATGAACGAACGTTCGTTTTTATTTTACCCAGTTTCATAGTTTTGTCAAGACCCAAAATCGAAATGGTAAAATCAATCATGCTCCCCTTCACAACATTGGAAAAGAAAATCCGCGCAGACCTGCGTTACAACATCACCGTTGGCTTGATGGATGGCAGTATGTTCGGAACCGCGCTGGGGTTCGCCTCCTTCGGAACCATTCTGCCGCTCTTCGTCGCATCCATGACGGACTCGGCGACACTCATTGGACTCGTCCCCGCGATTCATTCCGCGGGATGGCTTCTACCGCAACTGTTCACAGCGAGTCACACCGCGCGACTGCGTCGTTATAAGCGTACTGTTGTGTTAATGACCATTCACGAACGCGTGCCGTTTCTCGGCTTTGCCATCATCGCGTTGCTGATTCCCGTTATCGGAATCAAAGCGAGTCTCATCCTCACATTTTTATTCCTCACCTGGCAGGGACTCGGCGGAGGCTTCACCGCCAACGCGTGGACGAGCATGATCTCCAAGATCATCCCGCCTGAAACGCGCGGCACATTCTTTGGGATGCAGGCAGGCATTGCGAATTTGTTTATCAGCGGAGCCGCGGTCGGCGCGGGATATTTGCTGGACTGGCTCGATTCACCCCTCGACTTCGCGGTCTGTTTCCTGATCGCAAGTGTTTTCTTTACAGTATCGTGGTTCGCGCTTGCCCTCACGCGCGAACCCGAAGACACGGAAAAAGTCATCGAAGCGAATCAGCCTCCGTTTTGGCATGGAGCGAAGCGCATCCTGCAGCGCGATAAGAACTTCAACTGGTTCCTCACTGCGCGCGTCCTCTCGCAATTTGCCACGATGGGATTTTCATTTTATATCGTTTATGCCCTGCGCCGTTTCCATATGGATGTGGTGACGGCGGGTTATCTCACCGCCACACTCACCATCGCGCAGACCATCGCCAACGTTGGCATGGGCTGGATTGGAGACCGCATCGGGCATCGCACGATGCTGGTGATCGGCGCGGCATCCGCCTCATTAAGTTCATTGCTGGCATGGGTCGCGCCGTCACTCGCCTGGTTTTATCCCATCTTTATTCTTACAGGTCTCACCAATGTTTCCATTTGGACCATCGGCATGACCATGACCGTCGATTTCAGCGAAGAAGCGGACCGTCCCTTTTATATCGGGCTTGCACAAACGCTTACTGCGCCTGCCACCATCATCGCCCCTCTGCTCGGCGGTTGGATTGCAGATACAGTAGGTTTCACCCCAACATTCGGGCTATCAACAATATTATCTGTAGTGATGATGGGGATATTATTGTTCCTCGTCAAAGACCCGCGTAAAACCCCTCACCCTAACCCTCTCCCCGTGGGAGAGGAGACATCATAAGGAGTCCCCATGTCCCTCATTCAGGAAAAAGTCAATCAAGCTATTGAAATTCTCAAAGAACAAAACATTGATATGTGGCTCACGTTCGTGCGCGAGACGAGCGGTGTACGCGATCCCGCGCTTGACTTTTTGATCGGCGCAAATGATTTGACCTGGCCCTCTGCATTGATCCTCACGCGCAAGGGAGAGAAGATCGCCATTGTAGGCAATCTCGAAAAAGACGCGCTTCAACGCCTGAATGTCTTCGATGAAATTTTGGGATATGACACAGCCGTGAGTCAACTTTTACGCGAGACCATCGCCCGCCTCAACCCCGACCGAGTAGCTGTCAACACATCCCGAAACAACGTCCACGCTGACGGCTTGACTCATGCCATGTACGAGTTTCTGAAAGAATATCTCGCTGGCACGCCCTACGCGGATCGACTCGTCAGCGCCGAACCTATCATCAACGCCATGCGCGGACGAAAGACTCCCACCGAGTTGGCGCGCATCCGCAAAGCTGTCGAGATCACGGATGAAATCTACAAAAAGACATTTGACTTCATCAAAGTCGGGATGACCGAGATTGAAGTTGGCGAATATATGCAGACGCTTGCACGCGAACGCAACGTTGGGTTTGCATGGCCCGCGGAGAATTGCCCTGCTGTCAACTCTGGTCCCAACTCACCCGTTGGACATAACGGGCCCACAGAAATCAAAATCGAACGCGGCCACATCATCCACTTTGACTTTGGCGTCAAATACGAAGACTATTGCTCCGATATTCAGCGCGTGTGTTACGTGTTGCGTGAAGGCGAGACCGAAGCACCCGTTGAAGTCCAACGCGGCTTCATCACGATCAGAACTGCAATCGAAAAATCTCGTGAGTTCATGAAGACAGGGGCAACTGGAAATTCAATTGATGTTATCTCGCGCGAAATTTTGGTTGATTCAGGTTACCTCGAATATCCGTACGCGCTTGGTCATCAACTCGGTCGCGTCGCGCACGATGGCGGCGCGTTGCTCGGTCCGCTTTGGGAGAAGTATGGCGATTCGCCAAATCAAAAACTGGAAGCGGGTCAGGTTTACACGATTGAGCCTGGGCTCGCTGTTCCAAATTATGGTTATATCGGTCTCGAAGAGGATGTTGTGATGACAGATCAAGGCGCGGAATATTTGGGGGAGCCGCAAAGAGAAATCATATTGCTCAAAGGCTAAGAGTTATTCGCCCAGGCCACCCACAAATGGATTATTCCTCTTTTCCTCCCCCACCGTCGTTTCGGGTCCGTGACCTGATAACAAACGCGTATCATCGGGCAATGTAAATATTTGTTCCTTGATGCTCTTCACAAGCGTATTCCAATCCCCGCCTGGGAAGTCCGTGCGGCCAACTGAGCCTGCAAAGATCAAGTCGCCGCAAAAGCAGACGCTTCGACTTCGTTCGCCTAACGGCTCGCTCCGCTCAGCGCGAGGGTCGGCAACGTATAAGATGCAATGACCCGTTGTATGTCCCGGCGTGAAGCGGACTTCAAATTCTATATTGCCGAGTCGCAGAATCTGTCCGTGAACAAAATCAATCGTCGGTTCAGGGCCGGGGTCAATGTCAAATCCGAACAACGCGCCGCCACCTCCCGCCCTCCACAACACATGATCGTTCGGATGTAACGCCACCAGAGGTAAAGGATTCAACGCATCCGCGATTGCGCCCGCCCCGCCGATGTGATCAAAGTGCGCGTGCGTATACCACAGATGACCGATGCGCCAGCCACGTTTCTGCGCGGCATCCAAGATGATGTGACCATCCCACGAGGGATCGATCACTGCAGCTTCATTCGTTTCAGAATCCGCAACGAGATACGCGTTGGTCTGCGCGGGACCGAGTGTAAAGGAAACAATTTCAAGCATATGAACACCTATGGTTCGTGAGTCAATTCAATATGTTCGGGCGGAAGCCGCTTTGAACGCGGGACAAAGATCAGGCTGATGATAAAACCAATCGCTATGGCAACCAACCCGATGGGATATACAATGAAAGGATCGCGCGAAAACAAATATCCCGCGATCGGAGGCGCAAGCAAGGTTGTCGCTGAACCGACCGTCTCGGCGATTCCATATGCCAGTCCCATTTGCGATTCGTGCACGAACGGCCTCACAAGCGCGATGCCAAGACCACGCACCACGCGGAATCCGCCAAGCAGGAAATACGCAAGCGCAAACCATCCAAAGCCCGTGCCTTTCCATAACAGGAACGCGTAAGCCATGACTCCCAACTGTCCGAGCAAAAAGCCTGCGCGCGCATCCAACATGCCGAGCAGGAAATTAAATGCGGTATTCCCAATGCCGCCAATCGAACCCAGTGTGCCGATCTGCGTCAGCGAAAGATTGCGTTCGCTCTCCAAAAAGTTCGGCGTGAGAGGCTGCGGCAGAAACGTCACCAGCGCAACGATGAAATAAATGGAAAGAAAACTCAGGAAACGCCAGTTCGTCGTCAAGCCCGCGGGCGGGTCGGAGGGGTCATGATGATCGCGCGGCTGCGACTCGATCAGGAAAATAAAGATTG
>CAZIYY010000010.1:20900-49846 GCA_964543585.1 uncultured Anaerolinea sp.
AATACACTGTTTGCAAGCCGTAATGATCGCCGATCCATCCGCCTGTTATGGGCCCAAGCACCGCGCCCGCGTTGAAACAGATTCCGCTAAACGTAATCGCCCGCGCCACCGACCACTCCCCGCGCGCCGCCGTCAGATAACTATCGAGCGGCGAAATCACGAACGCCGTGAACGCATACATCAATACGCCGACGATGAAGAAGACCAGGTTTTTTGCCAGCGCCATCGCCAGCGCGGAAAATATACCCACGATCCACGCCGCGACGATCATCTGCTTGCGCCCCCACCGATCGGAGAGATGCCCTGATGGGATATGCACCAGCGTCATCACCAGTCCCGCCGCGCCGAGGATGCCTCCGATGGCGAGCGGGTTCGCCCCCAACTGCTGTAAATAGATCGGCTGGAACATCATAAACATCGCCTCACCGATTCCCCACGTAAACAACGCCACGCCCAGCCACATCAATGATCGATTCATTTGGATTGCGACTCCACGCGCCTGATAAATTCCACTGCTGATTCAAATACTTGATGACGAGCCGCATCGCGCGTGACGACGTGGCCTGATCCCGGTATATAAAGTTTTGTCTTGTCTGACGCGTTCACAAGTCCCGCGTAGATGTGTTCCATGTTTTCGGGCAACACATAATGATCGTCTCTCGAATGAATGAGCAGGACAGGCACATTGACCTGCGGCAACGCGGCGCGCATCTCGCCCAGCAATTTATTCAACTCGCCAATCGAACGGACGGGGTTCTGCGGATAAGAAACATGATCCTTCCACGCCTCTTTATCAAACCAACTCATCCCAGGTTCTTCATTGCTTTTCGGCATATACGAGACAATTTTGCTGATCCACTCAATATGCCTCAAGCGCGGGTCATCCGCGAGTTTATATGGCGTGGACATTGCGATAATGCCCCTCACACGCTGCGCGGGCTGTGCGGACATTAACAAAGCGAGTATGCCTCCCATCGAAAGCCCGATGAAATAGATGTTACCGGTCACCCCGTGTAAGAGAGAATACCCGCCTTCAACGGATGCAATCCAATCGGTGTAATTCGAACGGATCATATCCTCAGGATTCGTGGCATGTCCCGCGAGTCGCACTCCAAGGCAAGTAAAGCCCTGTTGATTCAAATACTCCCCCATCAAACGCATCTCTTTGGGAGTGCCGGTGAATCCATGAATGAGGAGGCAGGCAGGTTTTGAAAAGTCACCTAAAAAGAAAAATGGTTCCGCGGTTGGAATGATCTGTGACATACCCCGAATTATAGACTATTGTTTGCGTTGGGCATCAAGGTGTTCTAACTTCGGTTTCCGGAACTTCGATTTGATATCCGTTTAATCAGGTATAATCCCGCTCATACGTTTTCTGTAAGGAGGTGAAGCGACAAATTATCTTGGGAAAGACAGCGCATGGTCTTTAGTCGCGCGGCCAGATAGTTATATACTTCGTTAGTCAATCGACGAATTAACGAACGGACTATCCAACCCATAAGGCTGAAGATGACGAGGATGAGGGTTCTCCATCGCAAGATGGAGCCAACTACCAATCTTCCTCCTCTCCTACGTAGGAGAGGCAGGGTGAGGTAGGAAAATCGACAGATCAGCGGAAGCCCTTCGGGTGCGCCATCACCCGTATCATCTTTCCCTCCAAAGAAAAAATCCTGTGAGGAACACTGCATGAGCAATCAGGCAGGTAAAGGCGCGGGATATGGTAAATATGAGATTGAAGATATCTGCATTTGCGCCATGTGCAAGTGTTGGAGGCTGGGATCAGTCGCTAATCTTTAATTCTCAATCACTAAAACTATCGGAGGACCTCCTATGTGTGGAATAGTAGGATATATCGGGCCGCGTGACGCGACGCCGATTATCATCAATGGATTGAAAAGGCTCGAATACCGCGGCTATGATTCAGCCGGGATCGCTGTCTTGAACGGCGACCAGCTTGAAGTGAGAAAAGACGCGGGCAAGTTATCCCAATTAATTGACCTTGTCGGAAAATCGCCCATCAACGGCGCGCCGGGGATTGGTCACACGCGCTGGGCAACTCACGGCGCGCCGAACGCGCGTAATGCGCATCCGCATCTGGGGCAAACAAAGCGCGTCGTCGTAGTGCAGAATGGCATCGTCGAAAATTTCCTAGAACTTAAAGATGAACTGACGGCGGAAGGTGTGGAGTTTCAATCGGAAACGGACACCGAGACGATTGTGCATCTTGTGGAGCATTATCTCGCAACGGGTATTGACCTGGTGGAAGCCGCGCGCAAAACCTTCAATCAGATACAAGGCGCGAACGTGGTCGTGCTTATGTCTGCCGATGAGCCTGACAAAATCGTGACAGCGCGTATTGGCAACGCGGGCGGCGTTGTCATTGGTATGGGCGAAGACGAAAATTATATCGCAAGCGATACGCCCGCCATCATGGAACACACGCGCAACGTGATCTTTTTGGAATCGCGCCAGATGGCAGTTGTGACGCGCAATACTGTGACCATCGAAACATTGGATGGAGCCAAGGTTAAACCGCAAGTGCATATAGTTTCGTGGGATCCTGTTGCAGCGGAGAAGGGCGAGTATCGTCACTTTATGCAAAAGGAAATCCATGAGCAGGTGCGCGCGCTCACCGACACCCTGGCGGGCCGCGTGGATTTTGCAAATGGAAAAATCCGCCTCCCTGATTTGAAGTTGACGGAGGAACTTGCAAAGAAGATCGAAAGGATTTACATCACTGCCTGCGGCACTGCGGCTTACGCGGGAATGGTTGGAAAATATCTCATTGAAAAAATTGCGCGCATCCCTGTTGAGGTGGTAATCGCATCCGAGTTCCGTTATAGCGACCCAATCTTAAATGATAAAACTGTTGTGCTTGCCATTTCACAATCAGGCGAAACGGCAGATACCCTCGCAGCAATGGAGGAGGGACGCCGCAAAGGCGCGATCATTTGGAGCATTGTGAATGCCATCGGCTCGCAAGCCATGCGCGTTGCAGACGGATTCATCTCGATGCAAACGGGACCCGAAATTGGCGTGGCTTCGACAAAGGCCTTCACTGCCCCGCTCGTTGACCAGTACATGCTGGCAATCCTGCTTGCCGATTTGCGCGGCACAATAAACGACAAGACTCGCAAAGAACTGGTTTCTGACTTGCGGCTGGTGCCCGACCTGGTGGGCCGCACCCTGGAACGGGAACATGAAGTTGAGGTCGTCGCGCATGCATTGAAAGATATTCGGGATTGTCTTTATCTTGGGCGCGGCATCAATATGCCTATCGCATACGAAGGCGCGTTGAAGCTGAAAGAAATTTCATACATCCACGCGGAGGGATACCCCGCGGGCGAGATGAAGCATGGGCCTATCGCGTTGATTGACGAACATATGCCGGTGTTGTGCCTCGCGCCGAAGGATCCCTGGCATGAGAAGATGATCTCACAAATCCAGCAGGCAAAAGCGCGCGATGGCGTGGTGATTGCCGTGGCAACTGTTGGGGATGAATTAATTCAGGGAATGGCTGATCATGTGTTATGGGTTCCCGAAGCTCCATGGATGCTCTCCCCTGTTATTACCGTGTTGCCATTGCAATTGCTGGCATATCACATCGCCGCAATACGGGGCTTGGATGTGGACCAACCGAGGAATTTGGCGAAGAGTGTGACAGTCGAGTAAACATAGTTCAATTTCTCACTCACCTTACTCGCAACGTCCCGAAGGTTTTTCAAGAAGACTTTCGGGACGTTGTGTAGGATAACATCAGGTTCTCAAACAGAATCTTTCGAATCCATAGTCTGTAAACGCCCCGGTTACAGCGACCTTTCCCCCATCGGTACTAATTTGGGTCATTAATTGCACAAATGTCTATTGCACTTCCGAGGATAAACAATATAATATAGAATGTATACTTCCAAAGTTATAGTTGGGAGTCCACCTTACGCAGCACGTCCCACAGGCGATGCCCTGAGCTTGTCGAAGGGTTTCCTAAATTCAAGGTTGCTTGCTGAACAAACCTGCGCGACGGTACGTAACATTTGTTAGGAGAAATATTATGTTTCACAAAAGATCTGAAAAAGGACAGGCTCTCGTCATTATCGCCCTGGCGGCAGTAGGGTTATTTGCATTTACCGCGCTGGCAGTTGATGGCGGCATGGTCTTTTCCGACAGGCGTCACGCGCAAAACGCCGCGGATACTTCGGTTCTCGCCGCCGCATTGGCAAAAACAAGAGGGCGGCCTTACGTAAATGCGGGTATAAACCGCGCCTCAAGCAATGGCTATGCCACCGATGCAGACAGCACTGTTGAGATTAATTTATGCAGTGACACAGGTATCACTTGCGAGGGTTTGCCGGTGGGAGCAGATCCGTCAGAATATATTCGAGTCAAAATCACGTCAATCGTCCGTATGACTTTCGCGCGAATTGTAGGCAGGCAAACAGTAACGAATGTAGTCACAGCTGTTGCTCGGGCTAAGGAAGGCGGGTTTCCACCTTTGTTCGAGGGTTCAGCGTTAGTTGCCCTGGCGCCAAATGGCTCTCCTACTATCCGGAATCAAGGAAATATCAATCTGGATATTATTGATAGTGGTATTTTTGATAACTCAACAGACGGTTGCGCACTCACCATCGGTGGGAACAGCACCCTAAACGTAGACACCGGATACACGACTGCTACGAATGGCGCTGCCAATCCACCCTGTATGAGTGGTTACCCTCAGGGCAACATTACCGATACGAGTCTGCACCAGTCTGGGAGCCCAATTCCCTACCCGCCGGACCTTGATATTCCGATCCCAAACATAACCTGTCCAGGAGGTCCTGGTATCAGAGACGACATTAACCACAAAGTTTATCCAGGAAACTTTGGTTCAGAAAATTTCACCCATGGAAGCTATACCTTTATGCCCGGTAGTTATTGCTTTAACGGAGGCATTAGCATCGGCGGCACTGCTGAGGTTACCGCCAATTTCGTTGACATCCTTATCACTTCCGGAGATTTAAGCGTTACTTCCACACTTAAATGTGATTACATCCTGGTCCATATTTCGGGTGGCTCCGGCGGAATCACAGTCAATGGGCATTCCAACGTCGTTTGCACCAATGCTACTTTCATCGCATCAACGGGAAGCATCAGCCTGGAGGGGACTGGCAGCAATACTTTTACGGCTCCCTTCGACAGCGGACCTCACCAGGAATATGCGCATTTGCTGATCTATATGCCTTATGGAAACAACTCGCCGCTCAAAATCACCGGCAATTCAGGCACTGAGATGACGGGTTCAATCATTGGCGTCTCTGCCCCAGTTACCCTGAGCGGCAACAGCGCCTTCGAACTTCATAGCTCGATTACAGGCTATACTATTGAGATTGTAGGGGGTCCAGCTGCTACTATTAACTATGTCCCTGAAGAGCAATTCACACAACTGGATCCCTCTGCAATTGGATTGACCAAATAGAATAACAGCAAAAACGCGAGGCCGCTTCCGGCCTCGCGTTTTTATTATCATCTCACGTCACGCACTTTTATGCTCTCGCAGAGTCTCCCCATTCGCGGATGATATGTGAGCCTGCGAAATACAGCGGTCACACATCGTACCCGCAGGGTCGACGGCATTTGAGCATAACTGCGTAAGGTGACTTATCATATCGAATAAACCTGGCACGAATGCCCCTGATCCATGAGCTTGTAAGGGAGGAACAATTTTGGCTGTATAACATAATATCCTGCTGCGCCCATGCCGTCCTGCCCAAGATTCGACCAGACTACCCCTTACTTATCTGCATTTACAGCGCCTGTAACCTTTTTTAACCTTTAAAAGTTGACTCTGGCGGCGCCAATCTGTATAATTATCATATCTTGCTTTATGTTTGTATAGTGATTTGTGATTTATGCGGCAACGTCGCCCCCAACACAAAACAGAGGAGAGTAACATGTCTGGCAAAATACGTTCATTTTTTCTTTCATTGACAATCATCACAGTTTTGGTTTTTAGCGCGGTCGGTACAACGAGTGTTTATGCCGATGATGATGACACAGCATCAGACACAGCGACCACAGAAACGAGCGGCGGCGGGGGCCAATCTGATGAAGCGGTCACGCAAACGAACGGGGGTGGGAGTGAATCCGATGAAGAAGCCGTGGATTCAGGCAGCAGTGGGGAGGGTTCCGAAGAAGGAGTCACCGAACCACAACCAACGGAGATTGTTGAAATCGTCGCCTCTACTGGTGACAGTACGACAACCGACACAATCACAGTTGACCCAGGCAGCGCTGGCACGGATACTGGCGCAAGCGGCGTCGACTCACAAATAACCGCCGAACCTGTTGTAGCAGCCGCTGTTGATGAGACAGCGACTCCAGAAGAAAAAAGCATTTTAGAGCAGGTCCCCGAGAATACTACGGTGACAGTTTTGAATGCCGATGGCCAGCCACAGCCCCTGGCAACACAGGATGCCGCGAACGCCATTGTCACAAGCGACCCCTTCTGGTGTCCGGCTGGGCAAGGCTCAACCCCTGGAACAGGCGACTGCACAGCATCCTTCACCAGTTTTGACCTATTATTGACCGAGTTGTCGTCGGGAAACCCAAAGTATCAGGGAGCCGGCACAATATTCATCCAGCAAAACGCGTACCTCGGGGGCGAGTCGGTCATTGACTTTAACTCCTACAATCTAAGCAATATCAGTAACTCAGACCTGACCGTACAAGGTGGATGGAATCCCGCCACCAATACAGTGGACCTCGCCAGCACATCCAATTTTACTGTCCCCATTATCATTGGCTCGAGCCTCAATCCTTGGGGCGGTTCGTTGACGATCAACAACATTGTTATCACCAATCCCAATCAGACGGGCCTGACGGCATATTCCCAGGGCAATATCAATCTTACCAATGTTCAGATTTCGGGTTCTGTAACCGGGTCCGGGGCTGAACTCACTGCTGGCGGCGACGTAAACATTATTAACTCAAACTTCGAGCGCAACAGGCGGGCAGGCGCCATTGTCAACGCTGGGGGCGACGTGACAGTCCGCAATAGCAGTTTTAGCAATGCAGGCACCAATCGCCTCCAAGTCACAGGCTTGGATATCAACAGCGGCGGCTCTGTTTCCCTGTTTGATGTGATCGCCAATGGGAACCGCGAGGTCGGCGCTAATATTGTCGCAAACGGACGCGTCGCTATTGGCAGCAGTTTCATAGGCGGCAGTTCCTTCTCCGGAACCACAGGCATGACAACTACAACTTGCCCAGGCGGCGGCGGCGCGTTTTGTGGGTTTGGCTTGCAGATTGTTACACCGGATTCCATCGATCTTCAAGGCATCATTGCCAATGATAACTTCCTGTGGGGCGCATCGCTCAACGCCGGTCAGGACGTGAATATTGTCGACAGCATCTTCAATGCAAATACTACATCGTCACCGGCGTTTATTGACGATACAGGTCTGCTGGTCACGAGCGGCGGTAATGTTGCCCTCACCAACGTCCAGGCAAACAATAACCGCCTCATTGGCGCCGTGATCGACGCGGTCGGGACTGTTTCCATTGATAGCAGTACCTTTTCCAATAACACAGGTACGACAATTTCAGGAGGCGTCACCACATTCCATGGCTACGGCTTGCAAGTTACCTCACTGGATAGTATCTTTATCAGCAATGTCACTGCATCGAATAACACCCTCTTCGGAGCCCACCTCGATGCTGCCGGAGATGTGATTATCACCGACAGCTTCTTCAATAACAACACCACTGGTTCCGCTACAGACGCTTTAGGCAGAGGACTTGAAGTTATAAGCGGTCAAAGTGTCTTCATCGCCACTGTAACATTGGACGGCAACCAGTTGTTTGGCGCAAACATCCAGGCTCCTGGCGATGTATTCCTGGACTTTATGACAGTTACTAATAACGGCACCGACGGCATAGTCAGCAAGGCTAGTTGCACAAGCCTTACTGACGGCACCTACTCAGGCAATGGTCAATATGGATTGAGCCTCGTGAACCCCGCGCTCGACCTGACTAGCGCGCCCACATTTTCCGGTAACGGGGCCGGCGACATCTTCCCGACAACTCCGGGCGCCTGCCCCGTTGCTCCTGTGGCAGGAAACACAGGGGGTAACAATACAGCTACCATAGGCTCATCAAATGCCAGAACAACCCGTGATCCTCAGGTTGCTTCGCTTATGTCCCTGAACACGAATGGTTTCAGTGGCAAAGCGGGATTGAACAAGGCTGGAAATTTCTCTCTCAGTTCCCTATTTGCAAACAGCAACCCACTATTTGGCGCAAGTTTTCAGGTTGCCGGGAATGCCACCCCTGTCAAGATCGGCATATTTACCGGAAATTACGCCTTCGTATATTCTGCCCGTGGGATACAGATTATTTCGTTAGAGCCACTTTTCCTGAGCGCCGGCGCATAATGCGTGATGCGGCCTTGGCCACACTTGCACGGTCATTACTAAAGGATATATTCCACAACCTGATGTAATCGACAGATAAATTCTTCACATTCTCTGCTACAATTGAGGAACGGCTTAGAGCCGTTCCTCAATTTTTATAGGAAAAGACTCTATGAAAAAAAACTTCCTGCATATCATCTTGGCAACCCTCGTTTTTACAATCCTCCTGGCGGGTTGTGGAGGTTTTCTAACACCAGCTACAACAGCCTCGACCGAGCCACCAGCGACAGAGCCACTTGCGACAGAGATTATCCCAACAACCATCACCACGACCCCGGATCTGTGCTCGGCTGAACACCTCGGAACCGAGGTTGCCAAGGTCCATCGGCACATACGTGAGTTTGACGACGCTTCCATATTGGCATCCAACATGCCTCGCGAGCAACTCAGTAGCTCAATTGCCGAACTGCAGAGGATCCGCCGCGAGGCAGAAGATGAGAAAGTACCACCCTGCCTGGGGAATCTGCAAGCATATCAAATCCTGCATATGAATTCGGTGATTAATACCTTAATCGCCTTTATCGGCGGCACTGAACAGCAAGTTCTCGACCAGGGTATTGCTATTGCCCGCCAGCAGCACGATCAATATACCCTGGAGTACGCCCGCATTCTAGGAATTACCATAGTCCCGGCTACCGCGATCATCTTGCCGTCAGAGACTCCAACTCCGTAAGGATCGCGACGATCTGTGAAGAGAGCCAACTTATGAGTTGGCTCTCTTGTTTTATCACTCCTTCATCCTCACATACAAAACATTCGAGCCATCGGCATTCTGTGTTCGCATCTCGAAGCGCTCTTTGAGATTGGCAATCATGCGTGAGAGTTGCTTGTGACCGTACGTGCGCGGGTCGAAGCCCGGGTCGAGTTGATAGAGCGCGTTGCCCATTCCCGCCAGTGGAGCCCAGCCGTCCTGCCCCACAGCCATTTCAAAAGCCTGGCTTAATATCGGCAATGGGTCAAGTTCTTCTTTTTCCTGTTTTGCTTTGCTGGACTTGCTTGATGGAGTCCGCTTTGGTTGAATGGCTTGCTTTTCTGCCACGAGATTTTCCGTGTAGACAAACAAATCGCATGCATTGACAAAAGGCTTGGGAGTCTTCTTCTCGCCTATGCCCATGACGAAAACCCCCTTCTCACGGATGCGCGTGGCGAGACGCGTGTAGTCGCTATCGGACGAGACCAGACAGAATCCATCCACCACGCCGGAGTGCAGGATGTCCATCGCGTCAATGATCATAGCGCTATCGGTGGCGTTCTTTCCAACTGTATAGCGAAACTGTTGGATGGGTTGGAAGGCGTGATAGTTGAGCGTTTCCTTCCACGAGTTCATATGGTTCGTCGTCCAATCGCCGTAAATGCGGCGGACGGTCACTTGTCCGTGACGGCCCGTTTCCACCAACATTTGTGGAAGAAGGGAGGATTGCGCGTTGTCGCCATCAATGAGGATGGCGATCTTTTGTCGGAGTGTGGATAGGTTTTCGTTTGCCATGCTGTGATTATATTATGGATTGCCCGACACGGGCGTGTAGAGTCCGTCCGGGTTTGGCGCGAACAAACCAATGTCCCGGCAGGAGTCAGCCCCCACGCGTTGGAATAATCCCGCGTCCCCGGTGACTTCAATTTGAATGGGGGTTTCCTGCTGGTACGTGCTGTCTACAGTTAATTTCAACGTCACCTGATAGCCAACTGGAAGAGACGTTACTTCGATTGTCTTGTCAGGGTGTTCCCGCCCCTCGTCCAGCGCAAAGAGGGTTGCCTTGATGTTTGTCAACTGGACGCCGCCATTGTTCTTGAGAGTGACAAAAGCATTCGTTACTTCGCCCATGCCATGCGTGATATCAATGCTGGTGTTGCATCCAAGCACCTCGACCAAAATGGAGGGTCCGCTTGGGGCGCTTGTCAATGTGAGAGCGGGAGTGTTTGATGGCGCAGATGTCGGCGTGGCGACAGGAAATGAGGTTGATGTCATGGTCGCAGTGGAGATGCTAGGGGTCACAGATACACTTGTCACTCCGAGAATGACGGGGGTCGCGGTGAAAATGGATGGCGTGGGCGTGGAAGGCAGGAATGGCGTGGGCGCATTAGGCAAAGGCCGAATCACCCAGCCGCTGCAGGATGATAGCAAAAATGCCAACAGAATTGTGGGAATTATTTTCTTCATTTTTCCTCTTGATTTATTGTATCTCTCTTATGCCATCGGGCAAAGTCCCCGTTTGGTTTAACTCTGGAGGGAGGAGCTTGCTCCCGCACCTCCGGTCGGCGAACAATTGTCTGACCCAGAAAGAATCTATAACTGCCCGCTATCGCTCCACTTCCCCAATCTCTTTTGATATTCAGGGTCGTCGTAACGAGATAATTCAAACGCGCCAGAATACGAGGGCAATTCTTTGCCCATCACGTGCGCGGCGAGCAAATCGCCAACTCCGCAGGCGGACGTGTAGAGCGGCAACTGCGCGTTCTGTCAAATATGGAAAATGTTTGCGGATGAGTTCATTGCCGATGAGCAAGTCTGCGCCATCGGGTGATTCGTGGAATCCCTCAGGGTGGGAAGGTAGGTAGGATAACGCGTCAGAGGCGTGGATGCGTAATGGACCCTCGCCCAGGCTTGAGGCGTCGCGTGAAGCGTTTTCAAAGTCCGCAATTTTGTTTTCATCGGCAGTGACGTATAAATAGCCGCGTCGATTCATCCGAAAGACGTTTCCGCTTTCATCTGCGAGTCCCTCCATCAAACCAATCGAACGATTCATCAGGGCGAGCATTTCAGAGTCGTGCCACCAGTTGCGATAACACTCGGTGGATCGGTCGCTTGTCAGTGAAAGAGGCGGACGTTCATCGAGGAGCAGGATGTTTTTGATGCCCGCCTTGCTAAGAAAATGTGCGGCGGCAATCCCTGTGATCCCCGCGCCGCAAATGATGACATCCGCGGTACGCATCATGAATTCGAGAATTTCGCCTTGAGTTCTTCCCAGTTCGGTTCAACGAGGATGGAGCCATCCGGGAAGACGATGGTTGGAACGCTTTGATAGCCGCCGTTAATTTCCATCACGAAGTTTGTAGCTTCGGTGTCCCCTTCCAAGCCTACGCGCAGATAGGGAATATCGTTTGCTTCGAAGAATGTTTTGGCACGAGTACAATCCGAGCAGTGATCAGTGACGTACATAACAATTTGGGTTGGGGTGATGGTACAGAAATCGGTCATATTCGATAGCCTTCGTAACTTCATTAGGGTTTTGGGTTGGTTCGACAAACTTACACAAAATTAAGACGTATTGTCATCTATCAAGACATCGCAGGCAGGGGGCGCCGAAACAAGGAGCAAAGAATATGCTACCAGAATAACTTTTGAGCAGAAGGTCTGAACTGAGTTTGCAATGCGATGGCAAGACGGGTAGGGAGTAACATATTCTAATATTTAGCGTCTAGTCTTTGGTTGACTACTAAGACGTATGTTATCAGTCATTTTTTACTGGAAATGCCTTGTTGTTTTGTATGATGTGAGTAGTATAACAAGCCTTCCTGCTATTCTGTTGCAATAATAATCGAAATGAGATATTGATGTCGAATCTAAAACGCGCATTTTTCTGGGCGGCTATATATCTTGCATTGATCTTCGTGCTAGGTCAGGCTGATTATACCGGCAGGCCCATTATCAACTTTGCATCGTATTTTTATCTGGCGGTAATGATCGCGGTTCCGGTTACATTGTTTTTTCCGTCAATTTCGCGGGTATCGTCCTTTGTTCCATTATTGGTATGGGCCGGTGTGTACCTGGTTTTGTTACAAATGATCGATAGGCACCTTTCAGCGAATGTCGGTGAGTTTTCGGTAATCGTATTGGAGTTCGTCCTTCTGGAAACGGGTGTTTGGTTTGCCCATCAATTGGCTCAGCAGATTGGCCACGCGGAATCGATCATGGATGCACTAGCGTTGAGCGCTTTCCCCAACAGGGCTCACGATATCGAAGCGGAAAGTCAGCGGATCAAAATAGAATTGACAAGGAGTCGGCGATACCACCGCCCTTTGAGCCTGATGGTTATTGAATCCGAATCAGCGGATCAAAAAACAACTCGGGAAATGTTGAAAAGCATTCAACAGGATCTATTGAATCGTTTTACCTCTGCAAGGGTCGGTCAGATCATTGATGACCGTATTCGTCAAACCGACCTAGTGCTAAGGGATCACAAAGGCAGGTTTGTAGTTCTTTGTCCCGAGACTGATCTTGAAAGTACTATCCTGCTTGCAAAAAGAATTGCCCAGGCAGTGAAGGAGCGGACAAACCTCCACGTTCTCTGGGGTGTGGCGGCTTTTCCTGAGGAGGCCCTCACATTTGATGATTTATTGCAAAAAGCCTCTGAACGTCTTATGCATTCCGATTCAGCGTCAAATTCAGCGTCAAATGAACAGGTCGCTGTGTTCGAGTCAGTAACCAAGGTTAACCTATGAGTGTATTGCAAATGGTCTCCTCTTATGAAGAAGATTGGATCAAGAAATTTGATCCGCAAAAGCGTATCGTGACGGGCAGGGCTTATCTGCTGGTGAAACGAGTCGTTGATTTATTCCTGGTTGGAGTTACCCTTCCTTTGTGGCTGCCCTTGAATGGAGTGGTTGCTTTGATCATTCGCATGACTTCTCCGGGTGCGCCTGTCATATTCAAACAACTTCGAACAGGAAAGAGCGGCCATCGCTTTCATATGTATAAGTTCCGAACCATGGTGGCAAATGCTGAAGATTTGAAATCCCAATACGCACACCTGAACGAACTTAAATGGCCCGATTTCAAAATCACAAATGATCCGCGCATAACACCAGTCGGACGCTTTTTGCGTAAAACCAGTCTGGACGAATTGCCGCAATTGTTTAATGTATTGCGCGGCGATATGAGCCTGGTCGGACCTCGGCCTACCTCCTTTGGTCCCGAGACTTATAAACTCTGGCATACCCATCGGCTGGATGTAATGCCGGGGCTGACGGGTTTGTGGCAAATTATTGGCCGGGCGCAACTGGAATTCGATGATCGTCTTCGTCTTGATATTGCATACATTGAGCGCGCCAGCCTTTGGCTGGATATTAATATCCTGGTTCGAACCGTGATGGCAGTTTTTGAGAGCCGTGGCGCTCACTAATTAATGTATAATGATTAACAAATCGGGCGACAAAATAACCTCTTAAGAGATATTGATGGAAATTAAACTTTACTTCCGCATGCTGCAAAAAAACTGGTGGCTCATTTTGCTGACCGCCATGGCGGCTCTTACCGTTTCGCTGGCAATCTCCTATGCCGCCATACCGCAATATCGCTCTGTAGCAAGGTTCATTATTATTCCTTCGTCCTCTTTAACCAGCGGCGCAGATGTAGTGAGAAGCCTAGATACATTGGACCGCCGCTCTGTTGTGGCTACATATGCCGAGGTAATGAATAGCAGCCGCATCCTTGAAAGTTCCACTAACTTTCTCAGCCTAGACATCACCGCGATAATTAAAGACTATACGATTCAAGCGGTTGATTTACCCGACTCCAGCGTTTTGGAACTCACCGTATCGGGTCCTGATCCGGAGTTGGCCGCCCAATTGGCTAATGCGATAGGTTTTCAATCTATTACTTTTACACGCAGTCTGAATTTGATCTACGAAGTGAACTTTCTCGATACTGCCGTTCCCGCCCAATTGCCTTTTAGCCCCGAACCATTGCGTGATGGTGTCGTAGCCTTGGTGCTTGGTGTGGCAGTTGGGGGGGTGCTCGCTGTTTTGGGCGAACAAATTCGCGTCCCAATCGAGGCTTATCGCCAACGTCTGCGCATCGACAGTGCCACAGGTATCTATAATGCGGGTTATTTCTCGCGCCTCCTGGAAGAGGAGTTGGGGCAAAACCCCGAAGATGTATTAGCCATTGGCATCGTGGAGTTGAGCGGGCTTTCCGATTATCTTGGGACACTCCCACCAGCCGGCTTGCAGACATTGTTAGTGCGGGTCACGGAAACCTTGCGGAGGGAACTGCGCGGAAATGATATCATCGGGCGCTGGGATGAAACCAGCTTTTCTGTAATGTTACCAACAACGGATGGTCCGGCCTCCAGCCGTACATTTGATCGTATCTATCAAGCCTTGCTCCAGCCATTAAGTCTTTCAGCTTATGGTGTTACTGTAAATCTTGATCCGCATATTGGAGGCGCAGTCTACAGCAATTCGATCACTGGCCGGGAGTTGTTGGAAAAAGCGCAAAATTCACTTGAACAGTCTCGCAGATATAGTGTCAAGCCCATTTATGTTTGGGAAATGAAGAGTCCATTCTGGGTCCAGACTGAGACGGAAAAATAAAATCGTCTGGTATGAAACAAGATCGTTTCCTTATATTCCAGTTCTTTAACCTGCCATCATCCTGGGACAGAAGGTTGTTGGTTTTATTTGTGGGATTGGGTTTGATAGCAGGCGGACTTGTTGCAGTTGTGGGCGCCCAGTTGGGTTGGACTGGGTTGCTTGCCATACCGATGTTGCTTTTTGTAGTTGCAATATTAATTCGACCTGAACTGGCCCTGTCCGCCTTTGTATTTATCGTATATATCCAATTGAACCTCGTGTTGACAAAATTTCACCCGGGGATTCCATCGCCTGCAATACCTTTGCTGGGTGTCTTGATTCTTCTAATCATTTGGCGCATGGTCGTTTATGGAGACCGCGCAGGAGGCTGGAAACAGGCCAGCATTATCCTGGTGGTTATGATATCCTGGTTCTTTTCTGTTCTTATCGCAGATAACTCTGCTCTTGCCTTGCTAAAACTTCAAAAATTTATGGAGAACGCAATTCTTGCTTTTGTCGTCGTGTTTTTTGTTCAGAGACCAAGTTCTCTTCGCAGGGTAATATGGGTTTTATTAGCCGCAGGAATTTTCATGGGAACGATTAGTGTCTTTCAGAATCTGACATCTACATTTGGAAATAATTATTGGGGGTTTGGAGGCTGGGGTGAAGCAACGACTGCAGGAACAAGCAGTCATCGTTTAACGGGCCCTTATGGCAATCCTAATGGCTACGCCCAAGTGTTGGTCTTGTTGGTTCCACTGGCATTGGATCGATTATGGCATGAGAAAGAACTCCGTTTCAGATTGCTGGCTGGATATGCGCTGGCTGTATGCGCCCTGACAATCTTCTTTACCTATTCGCGAAACGGGTTCATTACTTTGGTTTTTACTTTAGGCTTTTTAGTTGTAATGCGCCGCCCAAGAATTATACCTTTAGCTTTAAGTGTAGCCTTCGGGTTTATCTTGATCCTATTTTTGCCTGCTTCCTATACCCAGCGGATCACCACCCTTTTCCAATTTTCTTCAAGTTCAACAAATCATATATCGGATGTATCTTTTCAGGGGCGAATAAGCGAGAATATAGCGGCCTGGATGATGTTTCGAGATCATCCATTTTTTGGCGTTGGATTGGATAACTTTCAAGTGAACTACCAGGATTACTCACGGCAGATTGGTCTCGACTCGCGAAGAGACGCACGATCCCCCGCGAGCTTTTATCTTGAACTGCTTTCAGAACAGGGGCTGGTAGGCACCGCCATATTTTTGGCTTTCATGGCGATAGTCTTCCGCAGCGTATGGAGGGCGCGCCATTTGTTTCAATTTATTGGAATGAAAAACGAGGAATATATGAGCCTGGCCTTTCTGTCGGGACTGGCCGGGTATATGGTGTTTTATATTTCAAAGAACAGCGCTTATCCAAATGTCTTCTGGATATTACTGGGGATTGCATTTTCCATTGCTCAAGTTGCTGAAAACAGAGCCAATTCCTTGAGTCCAAAGTTTCGCGGCTCACTTTAAAGGACTGCATGGATTCGACAGAAGAGCGAACGAAATTTGGTCTTGCTGCGGTTCAAGGCACGGCATGGCGGTTCATATCATATTTCGGGGGCAAACTCATGGTGTTTATCAGTACTATTTTTCTTGCGCGCTTGCTTGCCAAAGATGATTTTGGAATTGTAGGGTACGCGCTCATCGCTATAGCCCTGCTTGATGTTGCCAGTGACTTGGGAGTGGCTGAAGCGGTCGTTTATTATCCGGAAGATAAAGGGAAGTATTCAACGGCGTTCTGGATCAGTTTGGCAATCGGGATTGTCTTATTTGGACTGTCATGGGTATTATCTCCTCTGCTGGTCGCTTATTTTCGGGATGATCGCATACTTGAAATCAGCCGCGTCATGGCGCTCACATTCCCATTCAATGCGCTTGGAAGTACACACGAAGCGATCCTTCGCAAAAATCTAGCATTTGAACGGTCAACGATTCCTGTGTTCTTGCGCGCGGTCACGAAGGGATTAGTCTCCATAATACTGGCATTTATGGGTTTCGGCGCATGGAGCCTTGTATGGGGACAATTGGGAGGAACTTTGATTTCGTCCATTTTATTGTGGGTGATTACCCCTTGGAGTCCATCCGTTGAATTTGACCTCGCAAGCGCGCGCGCTTTGCTGAACTATGGTGTCAAAGATATTGGCGCTAATTTTCTGTCAATGATTTTGCTCAATTTGGATTACTGGTTGGTGGGACGTTATTTGGGGGCGGAGGTCCTTGGTGTTTACACTCTCGCATACCGCCTGCCTGAGCTATTGATCCTCCAGTTTGCTCGGATCATAAGTCAGGTGAATTTTCCAATCTACACAAAAATACGGGAATTCCAGGGCGGCCTCGCGCGCGGATTTTGGAAAACTACTGCATATGTCTCACTTGTAACTGTTCCATTGGGAATTGGTTTGGCTGTTTTAGCCCGGCCGTTCACAATTGTCTTCTTATCAGATAAGTGGCTGGATGCTGTGCCAGTGCTTCAGGCTATAGCGCTATATGCAATGTTTCTGTCTCTGATACATAACGCAAGCAGTGCCTATAAAGCGCAGGGAAACTTTAAAGTGATCACCTGGTTGAGCGTGGCGCGCCTCATGCTGTTATTTCCTGCTTTGTGGTGGGCAACGGCAATTAAGGGTTCGATTGTAGCGGTGGGTTGGATACAAGCCCTGGTCGCTTTTTTCAGTGCAGTGACAGGACTGATAGTCGCCGCCCGTATGCTAGGTCTTTCATTACACGATTTATTCAATTCGATCTGGCCCGCCATGCTTGCAGGAATCCTAATGGCCGGCGCGGTTCTTGTCGTCCTGGATCTATCCCATGACTTTTCCTCTTTGCTACAGCTTCTTGTCGCGGTCCCTTCGGGCGCTCTGGTATATTTTATTGTGTTATGGTTCGCAAGCCGTGAATTGGTTTTGGAGATTATTCAAAGGCTGAAATCTGCCTCTTCACAGCGGCAGGTAAGAACCGCTTAAGGTCAAAAGATGGATGGCATTGTAATGCTAGTAAATGAATTTGCGCCCGTATCTGGCGGAGCGGAAAAGCAAGCGGAGCGCCTCGCGGGTTACTTTGCAGGGCGCGGCAAGCCGGTTTGGGTCATTACACGTCATTTTCCGGGTCTTGAGTCCGCTGAAATGATGAATGGATTTCGTGTGATTCGCCCAGGCGTGTGGGGACCCGGTAAGTTCAAGACGATAACTTTTGTCTTGGGCGCTTTGTGGCATTTGTGGTTGCTTCGCCGCCGCTATACGATTATCCATGCCCACATGTTATTTGGTCCCGCTTTTGCCGCCGCGCTTGCGGGCCGCCTTCTTGGCAAGCGCGTCATTGTTAAACTTGGGAGTAGTGGGCCCGATGGCGAAATACAAACATCCCGCCGCACATTGCGTGGACATCTGCGCCTCGCGTTTCTTCGCCGCTGGGCGGATGTGATCATCGCACTTGACGACGACATACAGGCCGAAGCGCTGTCTGCCGGCTTTTCGCCTGAGCGCGTTTATCGAATGGTCAACGGAATTGATGTATCATCTTTTGAGCCCGCCATGCCTCGCGCAGATGCGAAAGCAGTTCTTGGCAAAAAGGATAAGACCATCGTTCTTTTCGTTGGACGGCTGGTACCGCAAAAATCACTTCCGTCTCTTCTCAAAGCGTTTCAGAGTGCTGTGCGATCCTGCCCTGATTTACACCTCATTCTGGTTGGAAGCGGTCCCGAGCATAATGCCCTGCAAACCCTTGTTGATGAACTTGAGATCCGTGAATTCGTAACATTTGCAGGCAATCAATCGGATGTAAAGCCTTACTTGAACGCCTCCGATATTTTTGTTTTGCCATCCGAAACCGAGGGCATGTCCAACTCTCTGATGGAGGGCATGGCGGCAGGTTTGCCATGTCTCGCCACACCGGTTGGCGCGAGTCCGAAGATGCTCGGTGAAGGAAAATATGGCATGCTTATTCCAGTCGGAGATGTCACTGCATGGGCAGATGCTCTTGTTGACTTGGCGCGTGATCCCGTTCGCCGGGTGGAGTTAGGCGGTGCGGCGCATCAACGCATCAACGCAAAATATGACTTTTCCGTAATTGGCGCCCGCTATGAGGCGCTTTATCGTGACCTGATTAAACTGGGGGTAAAATGATTGGAGATGATCTGAATGGTTGGTGCTCATGTTCTTCAACTTATTGATGGCTTGAACATCGGTGGCGCAGAAATGCTTCTGCGCGAACTTTCCATCGGTTTGAAGCGGCGCGGCTTTCGCGTGAGCGTTGGCTATAGCACGCCCGGACCCCTGGCCCAGGATTTGAATGCGCTCGGTCTGCCTCTCACGCGTCTTCCCCGCCTGATGCGCGTTGACCCGATTCTTTTTGGCGGGATGATTCGCCTGATGCGTAGAGATCCCCCTCAGATCGTGCATACGCATCTATTCAAAAGCGATTTTCATGGACGACTCGCGGCGCGCATTGCCGGTGTGCCTGTCGTTGTCTCGACGCTTCACAGCATAGATCGCTGGGCGCAAAAACGTCCGCTTGGAAAGTTATACGGCTGGACCTCCCGTTTCGCTGATCGCCTTATCGCGATTTCAGAAGACGTGAAAAAATTCCATATGGCAAATACCGCAGTGAACGAATCAAGATTCATCACCATTGAAAACGGCGTGGATATTCAACGATTTGCCGGGCAGCAATTTGCAGGACAAGGCATTCGTAGAGAACTCGGACTGGATGTCTCTGTCCCGGTGTTTGGGATTATTGGCCGCCTTACGCCGCCAAAAGATCATGAGGTATTCCTGCAAGCCGCGGCATTGATTCTGCAAAGCGTTCCACAGGCGCGTTTTCTGATCGTTGGGGATGGTCCTTTGCACAATGATCTTGAAGCGCGGGCGCGTGAACTCAGTATTCAGAAGGCTGTCATCTTTACCGGCATGAGAAGGGATATTCCCGCGGTACTGGGCGCCTTGAATGTGCTTGTGCTTTCGTCCTTATGGGAGGGATTGCCTGTCACAATGCTCGAAGGTATGGCTTCCGCGTTGCCGGTTGTGGCAACGCAGGTTGGCAGTATTCCAGATGTTGCAACAGAAGATACCGCTCTTCTTGTTCCCCCCTCCAATCCTGCCGCACTCACTCAGGCATGCATAAAACTTGCAAACGATCCTGAACTTCGTCTTCGTATGGGTCAGGCAGGATTAAAGCGCGTCATCGCTCATTACAGTGTGGATGTGATGATAGATCGCACGACCGCGCTTTATGCCGAACTGTTGCATCAACGCGGCTTGGAACATTTCATCCCCTCCCAAGCTCCGGCCACAGGGGATTTATGAGCCTGCCAATTCGTGTTCTTCTGGTCGCGAAATCAACAGGCGGTGTTGCTGAATATATTCGATGGATCATGAAGGGATTCGATCATGAAAAGTTTTCCTTTACGGTTGCATGTCTCTCAGAGAACAGCAGGGAATTTGCGGCGGAACTGTATCAGACGAGTGGCGCGCAAACGTTTTACTATGAGATAGACCGTTACAACGTGGATCCGGTCTCTGATACGCGCGTCGGCTTGCAGTTGATGAAACTAATACGTTCTCATAAATTCGACCTGGTTCATGCACACGCTTCCAAGCCCGGCTTCATCACCCGCATGGCCGCCATTGGAACGGGTGTGCCGGTCTTGTATTCTCCCCATTGTTTTGCCTTTCACGCCGGCGCAGGTCCTCTGATGAACCTGGCAACTTCATCGCTTGAGAAATTCGCTGCATATTTTACGACCTGCATCATCGCTGTCTCGCGCGGCGAGCAGGAATTGGCTCGCCAATATCGTGTTGGCCGGGACGATCAATTCACGGTGATCCCCACCGGCATTGATCCCGCGCCGTATCGTCAGCCTGTTGATGAATTACAGTTAAAAACATCACTGGGCATTCCCATGTCGTCGCCAGTGATTGGCTCGGTGGGCAGGTTGAGCGATCAAAAATCTCCGGTTGATTTCGTTCGGTTGGCGGATGCAGTTTACAGGTCCAGACGCGACGCGCATTTCATCTGGGTGGGCGATGGGCCTCTTGAGTCCGAAGTCCGAAAATTAAGCGCTTCCCTCCATCTGGACTCCGTCATCCATTGGCTTGGTCAACGCAATGACGTTCCGCAATTGCTTCACATCTTCGATTGCTTTGTTCTCACCTCGCGCTGGGAGGGATTCCCGCTTGTGGTCTTGGAGGCAATGGCGGCGGATGTTCCAGTTATCGCAACGGATATTCTGGGAACGCGCGAGGCAATCGAACAAGGGATCAACGGATGGCTTGCTCCAGTTGGAGACCCTGAAAGCATGGCCTGCCTCGTTCTCGACCTTCTGGCTGATCCTGTTAAATCGGATTTATTCCGCTCGGCAAGCCGCGCGCGCATTGACACCGAGTTCACGCGCGAACGCATGTTATCAATGATTCAAAGTCTATATCTCGAAATGATATCGAAGGGATCTACCTCAAATGAGTGAGACCACGAATCGGGAAGTGATCGCCTCGCTGGCGAATGCGTTAACGGCGCACATACCCGAATGGTATGGTCAGGACGCGAGTTTGCGCGCAGAATCCGCCGCCTTGCGGGCGTATCCTTATTCATTCTTTATCAATTTCCCCATTCAAACACCCGGCGGAGAACAGACCCTCTTCGCAAAAATTCATCGCAAACCTCATATGGCATCATTAGATGAAGCTCTGGCGGCTGATTGGCTGAAGCCAATGGCACGGGATGAGTATGAGATGACACGGGTGATCTGGCGCGCATTTGAAGACGAGGATTCTCCCGTATGCGCGGCGGTTCAGCCGCTTGGTTTTATGGATGAGTGGAATGCCATCCTCATGCGCAAAGTGGAAGGCAGGTCGCTTAAAAGCTATCTGTTGCGTCCGTCCGTCGTTTTACGATCCTCAAAAGCTCTGGCTGAGTTGCGTGAATATCTGAAGTCTTCCGTAATTTGGCTGCGTATCTTTCATGATCGCGTGGCGGGCGCGCACATTGCCCCGTTTCCTGTGACCGACGCTATGGATTTAATGAACGAGATCCTTGCCAAGTTGAGCAGGCAGTCTAGGGGGCAGGTGGATGTTCAACCCTATCGGTCCGTATTATCAAAGCGATTGGAGCATATCAGCGATTTACAAGTCCCGATTGCCCTCCTGCATGATGATTTTCAATACTCAAATATTCTGATCAGAACCGATGGGCAGGCATGTGTTTTGGATTATGCGCTGAATTATCATGGCTGCATATATTCCGATCTGGCGACCTTGCTGATCGACCCGCAAACGCGAGGGATACAGATTTTGACGGGCGGACGATTTATTGCGCCCAGTTCTGTCCGCGCCTTCGATCAAACAATTCTGAACGCCTATTTCAACGGAAAATCCTATCACAAGGATGTGCTAAACTTTTATTGTGCCCTGGCTGTTCTCAACAAATGGAGTGCAGATGAAGTGGGGACTTATAGCGGTTGGAGAAGGAAACTTCATTTCATGTTATCGAGAGCCACGCGCCGCTATTATGCAAACCTTCTAACTCAATATCTTTGAATCCATTTGTCGCATCGATACCATTAAGGTTTGTAGCATAGAATTATCTTTAGGAGTAAAAATGAAATCCCGAATCCCATATTTTCTACTTGTTTCCATTCTTGCGCTAGGTATGCTCTTAACCAGCCTTTCCACACCGGCGAGCGCCCAAGGTGTCGAGCCTACCACTACGCCAATCAATCCTTTGCTGGAAGGCACGCCCATACCCGGCGCCGATACCATCAATTTTTATCAAATAAGGCAGGCTGATATTCAGTTGGTTGGCCCCTATGATGTTGCGTTTGTGGTATTTGGACTGCCAGCCGAATGGAAACTGAGTGGAACGGCTGATTTCAACCTGAATTTGAATGTTGCCTTGAATGCAGTCTCGGCTGCATCCCCTGATCAGACGGCCGGCAGCATTGGCGGCTCGTTGTCAGTGGAATTTAACCGTGAAGTCATTGGTTCGTTTTCTCTTACACAAAGCGGGGATATTACTCTCCATATGCAGATTCCCCTGGAAGTGTTGAAGCCCGTCCGCGATGATGGGCTCCAGGAATTGGTGTTTGTATTGGACAGCGGATTATCCTGTCAACTGAATCAGCAAATGGCGGTGACCATCCGCACCTCATCGAACCTGACATTTCCTCATGAAAGTGTCATGCCAGATACCAGCCTTACAAGATTCCCTTTCCCAATTTATCAAAACTCAATTTACCCCGATACTGCCCTGGTTGTCATCCCTGCCGAGCCCTCTGCCGAGGAATTGCAGAGCGCCATGGCCGTTTCTGCAGGGCTTGGCCGCATGTCCGGGTCAAGGATGATTCTGGATCTGACTTCGATTAACAAATTAACGCCGGAACAGGTTTCAAGCAACAACCTTATACTGGTTGGGAAGGCCGCCACGCTTCCAATATTGGAGCAGGTTCAATTCCCTCTCGCTCCGGTTGCGGGAAATTTCCAATCTCCGGGAGGGAATGCAGACGATGGAATCGTGCAAATGGTGAATTCGCCCTGGAGTCCCGGGCGAGTAGTTCTTTTGGTATCCGGCAATACGGATCTGGCTGTCGTGAAAGCCGCGCAGGCGGTCTCGACCGGTCTGCTCCGTCAAAATACAGTCCCAAATTTGTCGGTAGTTCAGCAGGTACAAGAGGCTCTACAGGCATCGCTGCAAAAGACCGATGTGACGCTGCTTGAGCTTGGTTATAGTGATTTTCTTCTCCAAAAGCGGGGGGTTGATTTGGCAACTTATCGGTTTTATATTCCGCCTGGTATGACACTTAGCCCGGACGCATACTTCGAATTGGTATATGGCAATTCTGCACTGATTGACTATGGGCGTTCGGGACTGGTAGTCCAGGTCAACGGTCAGCCGGTTGGCAGTGTCCGTTTTAGTGACACGACCGCCTCAAAGACGACGAACCATGTTCAGGTCAATATCCCACCTACCGTTGTGCTCCCCGGAAATAATACCCTGGAGGTCATTTCAAACCTGCAGCCAATAGATAACTGCTCGATACCCAATCTGCGCGGCTTGTGGGCGACGATTTGGTCGGAGTCGCATTTTCATCTTCCTCTCGTTCAAGCCTTGGTCGAAACGAGCCTGGTGATCGATCTGACAAATTATCCTGCGCCTTTTGTGTTTGATCCTTCCTTGAGCACAACCGCGCTTGTGTTGCCGCGTAATGATTTGGAATCATGGCGTTCAGCCCTGCAAGTCGCGGCGTTCCTGGGAGACCGGAGCAACGGTCCCATTGCCCTGCTAAAGACCTTTTATGCCGACGCAATACCGGATTCTGCCCGTTCGAATCTGCACATGCTCATTTTAGGACTTGCCCCACAGATGCCGATCATGACCGAGTTAAATGATCTCCTTCCGGCGCCATTTGAGACGGAAGCCGGAATTGCGACTGAACACAATATGCAAGTGACATTCCGCATCCCGGCTGATTCGCCGGTCGGCTACGTCGAATTCCTGCCATCGCCCTGGAATGGGAAGAATATTATCGTTGTCGCGGTGGGCAATCTTCGTCAGGGCGCCGCGTGGGCTGCCTCTGCGCTATATGGAAATTCGCTCCGTTCGCGTCTTGCCGGGAATTTCGCCGTAATTAGCGATCAGCAAATAACAACGACAGACACGCGTATTTCCTCGCCGGCAATAAGTGTCATACCCACCGTTCAAACAAACATGGAAATTGTCCCGCCCTCCGTGGATACAACCACCCCGGTAGTCGTGAGTCGCCCGGTTTGGATTTTGCCTGTGCTCTTCGTTGCTCTTGGCGTAATTGTTCTAATATTGCTTGGGGTCGTCTACAGTTCGTTTGTTCGAAAGAGGAAACGCGGCAAATTCATTCCTCCTGCCAAGGAGGATGAGAATAAAAAATCATGACAATATCTGAATGACAAAGCCTGATTTTGACTGAACAAAAAAATCGGCGCGGATTTGCATCCCGCCGATTTTTATTATTTGATGATGATCTCAACTTCGTGTGTCTCGGGGTTGACGGACACGCTTCCATGCGAGAAATCCCGCTTCCATGCAGAACCAACCTGATGGCGGGGTCCAAGCGATTCGCCCAGGTCGCTGGCATAGTCATCGTACAGCCAAATATCCCTGTAATGATCGCTATTGGCGTAACGAAAAGCGGCGCGGCCCTGATTAATCAGCATATATGAGGCAAACGCGAATCTCTGCAGGGTGGCATCCTCCTTGCCGCCCTGTGAGACGAGAACAATATACTTTCCCATTTCCTGGGTTTGCTCGGCGAGCCGCATATGCTTTTCCCAGGTCTCTGCCGAACGGTAACCATCTGACCGATCGATGACCCAGCCCTCGTGCATGACTCCGTCAAGATAGTTGATCTGGTTGACCCAGTCTCCGTCGTCCTTCCGGGAAACCAAATTGGCAAACAAGAGTTTGTGGTTGGGTTGGAAATATTCCTCGGAAAGAAATTTTAGAAATCCCTGAATCGCTGACTGATAACTGGCGTCGTCAGGATATGCCGCGGGGAGATTGCCATCCGCCTCGCGGAAGGCGAGCGTAACAGGCACGTTATCCAGGAAAACGCCGTCCCAGTTTGGGTCGGATTGAAACTTTTCAATCCTCTCAAGGAAGAAGGCGCGCCAGCCAGAGTTGCCAGGGTCCATGATATACCAGGTGTTATCGTCATCTGCGAGACCGATTCGCTGACCATTTCTATCGAGCATAAACCAATCGGGATGCTGTTCGCTGATTCGACAGAAATCTCCGGTAAGATAGGCGACTTGATTGATCCTCGGCTCGGCATCACATGAACCTGGATCCTGGATGGTCTCAAATTCCACGTATTGCAGGATCGGTCCATCGACTCCCTGGTTTTTGATCAAATCCCTATTGTCTTCGTCTCCTTGAATAAGGATGAACAGGTCAAACCATTTTGCGACTGTCAAAATGTCCTCGGTCTTTTTTGGAAGACTTGTGAACCACGCGAGGCGCACAGGGGCAGGCGCTTCAACGACAGGAGTATTTTCCTCTGGAGGGGATGCGGGAAGGTTGGTGGCGGTCATTGAAGAAATCAGTTCGGGCGTTTCTTGAATGCCCGGCTGCCCTCCCCTGAAATATAACATCCCAAGAAATACCGCATTGATCGCCAGCAGGACGAAAGCCAGGAGGATATAAATAGGCTGGATTCTTCGAGGAGGTTTATTGTTTTGCATGGAATCACTTTTGCGGCAATAGCCGTCTAATTCGGGGCTTGATGTTGGTTAACCATTGGTATGCGGCGGCGGCGGGTAATTTACGATTGTTGAATATCCGCGAATTTGCAAAATTGCGTTTCGCGGGTTTCCATTCCAGTTTGTATTGTTCGTCCCCGCGCAGGAAATCAATTTCCTTATCGGATTGATTGTAGCACGACTCGATCACCATCATGGCAAGGGCCTTGCCGATTGAAATATTGGATGCCATGCGCGTATCGAAGCCGGCCCTCCAATCTTCGAAACGGCCGTTATAGTGAAAGCCATACTCGTAGGCAACAGGTTGTTTGTTCACGAAAAGAAGATAGACTCCAAACCAACTGACCTCAGCCATTTGACGGGACAGGGCTTTGAGAAATGCCTGCTCAACAGGTAAGTTATACAGGCGTGGATAATGAGAATATCGGTTGATCTCGATGATCGTTTGGATCACCTCTTCGTTCATCTCCGTGCCCGTGTAATGTTTGAATTCAACGGGACCGATCTCCTCCGCCAGGCGGACAGCGCGTCCCAGGTTATAGCGAAACTTCTTCGGAAGATTCTGCTTGTAGCTTTCCCAATTGCCTTCAAGTGGAATAAAGTAATGCTGGTTTATGCCTTCCAGCATTGGCATACCGATTTGAGAAAATATCTGTTTCATGGAAGTCCGCTCCGCGCATGACTCCAAAAACTCATTGAGCTCAATCATATCCCATTCGTTTTTATGATCTGCCAGATATTTGAATAGAGTGTCAACAACCTCGGTATCATTGACTCCGTAGATAAAACCGCCGATGTCGCTTTGCGGGGTGCCGAGACTTGTCAATACCTTGAGGCCAAACCCTGCTTTTTTTCTCTTCTCCATCATGAGAGGCGCAATGCCCACAAGCGCTGACTCTCTCCAGGCTGTCAGCAAATATAGTTGTTTATTCTCGCCATAAACCATCCACCACGCGTAGAGCCACTCCCAACTGAGAAACGCGCTTTGGGTTGGGCTTTCAGATAATAATTGCTTCCACTGATCTTTCAAATTAATGAAGGAACCAACATCACTAATCTGCTTGATGTTAATTGTGGAGTTCATTCTTTGCCCGTTTTCTTTTTCGATTTTGTTTTGTCTTTGAACCAATGCCAGAGATTTGGCATCCAGATCAACGCCAGGCGAGCGGATAAGCGATGGGGTTGAACGATACGCAACTCGACGAATTCACGCCTTTCTGGGAGCCACTTTTCCTTGAAATCGTATTCCCCGCGCAGGAAATCCAGATCGTTTTGTTCTTCAAGATACAACTGCTTTAGAAGAAAGTATATCAAGAGCGTGCCGCCTGCCAATTCTGCATGGTTGAGATCAAAGCCGGTGCGCCAGTCTTCAAACCGTCCGTCGAGGTTGAATCCGTATTCGAATGCGATCGCCTGACCATCCAGATAGAGAAGCGCAATTTCAATCCAGTTGTGATCCCGCATTCGATCCAGTAATTCATGATGAAAGCCGCGTTCCGGCTGTGACTGATATTTTTCTGGAAAATTTCCTTTCCTGCTTACTTCGAACAGCGTTTCGAAGTCATTCCAGGTAAGTTCACTGCCCTTCATATACTTGAAATCAAGTTGATGATTTTCCTGCGCCCGCCTCAATCGCCGCTCGATGCTGTGGCGCAAATTCTTTGACAGTTTTTTCCAATAAATTTCCCATGAATTCTGGATCGGGATGTGATAATGATAATTGGTCTTGGTTTGAATCACACAACCTGTATTGATAAAGTAATCCTGAATAAACCTGCAGGTGACTGACTTCGATTCAAATTCGTTGAGTTCGAGCGCGTCCCATTGTGTGTGCTGTTCATATAGATAATCGCAAAGAGCCTTGACGATTTTCATGTCCCCGCCGCCCGCCAGGAAATCGCTTTCATCGCAATTTGGGGAGCCGAGTGAATGTAACAATCGAAAGCGCAAGCCGTTTTTCCACATCCTAGTTTTCATGAGCGGAGCCGCGCCCACCAGTTCATCCCCTACCCATGCGGTGATCAGCCAGAGCTCCCGATTTTCCTGATAGTGTTTCCACCACGCGCTCAACCATTCCCACGTCAGGAATGCAGTTTTCCGCGGACGTTCTTTCAGCAGTTGATCCCACTGACCCCGCAAGGCTTCGAATTCTTCGAGACTTTGAATGTGACGAATATCTATCTCGTTTGACATCGCTTCTTTCACCGTCCCGCAGGTATTGGTAGGTCAACTGTATTTTGCAACGGAACCTGCGGGACGTTCTGCGTGCTATGACGACTTTTCCAGCGCGGCTTGTTCAAGGATGTCAAACCCATTTGAGATCAACTTGTCAAGTTTTGATTTTTGAAAGGGCCGACCCGCTTCCAATTTTTCCAACGCCCTCAGCAGTGACCCGCGTACGCCGCTGGCTCGATGCGCCCAATATGAATCGACTGAGATTCGCTCAAGGCGGGCAAGCAGGAGTCGGATGAGTTCGAGCGGTTCTTTGTCCATATTTGCTATTGTACATTTGAACCGCGAAGCCCGCAAAGTGCGCTACACCTGCCCTGGTCTCTTCAAGACGGTGCCAGGGAGAAACCTTTAAATCTTTGCGTTCTTAGCGCTCTTAGCGGTAAAAATTTGGCATACACACCAGGGAATCCATATTAAAAAACAAGGTGCCCCCGGCGCGGGTCGAACGCACAACCACCAGATTCGAAGTCTGTTACTCTGTCCATTGAGCTACGGGGGCAAGCGTGCAAAATTATACTCGAAAAGAGATATGCTAATAAATCAGCCTAGGGTCTCTGGATGTCATTTAGAGTATCCACTAACATACCTGAAAAGGGTAAAATATGGAGGGAGAGTGACGCATGAATTCTGATTTGATAAATTATGCTTTTGGTATGGTAACCCTCCCGTAAAATGATACCAGTGAAAAGTAGAAAACTCATGGCAAA
>CAZIYY010000011.1:0-48359 GCA_964543585.1 uncultured Anaerolinea sp.
CCTTTTGAAGTATTCTTCAATCAGTCGGTTGCACTTCATACTTGAATCCAGGCAAGGAAAACCCCCGCATGAAATTCAAGATATTTATCATCCTGTGCACCGCCATGGTGATATTGACGGCATGTTCCGGTGTATCCACACGCGCTTTAACTGTCGTTGAGCAACAAGGACAAGCTGTATACAATCTTCGTTGTGCGCAATGTCATGCGCTCGCGCGGGATGCGATTGTGATCGGTCCATCCATGGCCGGGATCGCCTCGCGCGCGGAATCACGCATCCCTGGGTAGGACGCACAAGCCTATCTTGAAACATCCATTCTGACTCCGGCTGATTACCTGGTCGAAGGATTTGCAAATACAATGCCCGCCAACTTTGGGGAAGAACTTACCAGCGAAGAACTCACCTCGCTCGTCGCCTACCTGATGACATTGAAGTGACTATTTCTCTTATTTAATAATCCCCAACTTCTTCCCCGCTTCGCCAATCACATCCATGGCGCGCTCGATCTCGCTTGGGTCATGCGCGGCAGTGACGGTGGCGCGCAGACGGGCGAGTCCCTCCGGCACGGCTGGCGAAACGACAGGCAGGACGAATACATCGTTATGCTGCGCCTCGCGCGTCATGGCAAAGGCTGTTTCGTCGTCGCCGCACAAGACGGGGACAATCGCGGTTTCAGTGAGCATCGTATCAAAGCCCAGGCTCTTGAGTCCGCCGATGAATTGTTTGGTGTTCAGGTTCAATTTTACGATGCGTTCGGGTTCATCCAAAATTACTTTGAAGGCTTCGTTCGCGGCGGCGGCTTGGGCAGGAGGCAAGGCGGCAGAGAAGATATAGGCGCGGCTGGCATGGCGCAGATACGTGATGATCTCCTTTCGCGCGGCAACATACCCTCCCACCGATGGGATGGTCTTACTGAGCGTGCCCATCTTGATGTCAATCACATCGCCAAGACCGAAATGCTCTTCAATGCCAGTGCCTTTTTCGCCAAGCACACCAATTGAATGCGCTTCATCAATCATCAGCCACGCTTTGTATTTTTTCGTCAATTCAAGCACTTTAGGCAGATTAATGATGTCGCCATCCATACTGAAAACCGAATCTGCAATCACAAGTTTTGCGACATCGGGCGGCGCGTTCTTGAGCAAACCCTCGAGATGCTCCATGTCGTTGTGGCGGAAGCGGCGAAACTCCGCGCCAGACATCAAGCATCCATCCACAATCGAAGCGTGATTCAATTTATCTGAAAAGACATAATCGCCGCGTCCCATCAGTGTCGAGACGACGGTCAAATTCGTGGAGTAACCCGATGAATAGGTGATAGCCGCTTCTGTGTGCTTGAAGTTTGCAATCGTCTCTTCCAGTTCGGTGTGGATCGTCAAAGTGCCTGCGAGCGAGCGCACACCATTTGTGCCTGTGCCAAATTTATCCACCGCTTTCCTTGCGGCTTCGTTGATGCGCGGATGGTTGAGCAATCCAAGATAACCGTAGGAAGCATACATTCCCATCTCACGCCCGCGCACCAAAACCTTCGCCCCGCCGCGCAGTTCCTCTATGGGCTGGTTGTAAAAATACAGGTCGTTCTCTTTAGCCATTGCAACGCGATCAACTAATGCATGAATGCGGCGGGTTACTGAATCGTCAGTACTATGAAAATCCATAAGGGGGTCCTCCAAAAAGATTGGCGGTAGTGTAGCAGAGGGATGGGGTTCTGTCTAGTTGCGTGTTTCGTAATGCATGTTTCGTCCTTAAAGAGCCACAAGCTTTCCCATTCGCGCAGATTCGAGCAATGCAGAAATTACAGCAACATTGGCGCGCGAATCATCCAGCGAGATACGAGGGTCATGCCCCAGCAAAATCGCATCCGCCATATCCTCCACTTCGCCGATATACAATTCCTGCCCCTGGACTTTGATCGTCTCCGTTTGATCGCCGCGCGTGAGATAAATTTTTTCATTGACGCCAGGTTTGAACGGACTGGGGATTTTCAAGGATGCTTCGCTGCCCAAAATTTCAACCCCCCAATACAGCGGGATGTCGAAACTGCAATCAATTTGCGCAAGGATATTATTCGAGAATCGCATCTGCCCTGCGAACGTGAGATCGACTCCGCTCTGACCTGTAACCTGAGCGCCAAAAACTTCAAGCGGATTCTCCCCTGTGACCGTCCGCGCGTAACTGATGGGATAACAGCCAACATCCCAAATGCTCCCTCCTCCCATGTCAGGCATGAGGCGGATATCCACTTCCTTATCGAGGAAAAAGCCAAAGGAAGCCCGAATCAATTTCAAAGTCCCGAGTGAACCGTTCCTGACCATCTCCTGCATTTTAAGAGTCTGTGGATGATGTCGGTACATGAACGCCTCCGCGACGACGCGTCCATGTTTGCGCGCCGCGTTGTGAATTGCATCCACTTCATCCACATTCAAGGCGAGCGGTTTTTCGCACAACACATGCTTGCCCGCCTCAACGGCTCTGATCGTCCATTCGGCGTGCAAGTGGTTCGGAAGCGGATTGTAGATCACATCAATATCAGGGTCGGCCAGCAAGGCTTCATAAGAAGCATGCGCGCGCGGAATCTTCCACTCCCGCGCGTATTTCTCCGCCGACTCTTGCGAGCGCGAGCCAACTGCAAGAAGATGATTACGCTTTGAAACTTGAAGCGGCGGAATCAACGCGCGGTTAATGCGCGCGGTGGAGAGCAATCCCCAGTTGAGAGTTTTGTTGGTCATCATTTCTCCTGAATGTCAGTGCGAGGGCGACAGCCCAAAGCAATCTCTTACGACGCGAGAGGACGCTTCGACTGCGCTCAACGCGAATGCTCCCTTGCAGTGACATTCGATTATTTTGTGCTGGCAAATACATTGTATTCCGTGAATTCCACCGGTGCGACGAGATTGGGATAAAGGATACCCGTGAAGCGATTCACCGCATCGGAGTTGGAATGAATCTCGCGCGCCTTTTCATCGCGAAAGATGAAGTAGTGCATGAAATGATTCGGGTTATCTTTTTCCTGCAGGGATGTGTAGAGCAATGTGTCCGCTTCATTCGCACGGACATAATCTACAAAATCTCGAATCACGTTCTGGCAAGTTTCCAGCGCGTCATCGCGCACGACGAAGTAGGCGGTTTGATGGATGGGCATGAGGCACCTCCGAATAGGTGGATTATACGCTTAAGACTCGCGTCGAGCAGAGGACGCTCATCCGCAGACGAGACGCTTTCACAGCCACACTCGCTTCGCACTTCGTCTACATTCCTCGCTACTACTCGTCATTCCGCTCAGCGCGATGGTTCACAAAAACTACACCCTCGCCTCTCCGCCTCGACGATGGCTTGATCGCTGGACCAAAAGAAGTTATCTTTCCCGATGGTTTCAACAAGTCCGCCGCGCATCATCATGTTGTATGTGTTATCGTGGACTCCCGCGAACATGAGCGTGCCGCCCTGCTTATGCAGGCGCCCGTGCAAACGATGGATGGCTTCGATGCCTGCGGTATCAATCAATGAAACACCGCGCATGGATAAGATGAGAGCGTGAGTTTCTTTGAGATTTGCAAAGGCTTCGTTGAATTGACCCGTTGCTGCGAAGAAAAGCGGACCCGTCAGAAACGCCACGCGGACATGCTGGCATTTGCCTGCCGTCTCGATGCCTTTTTGTTTGAGACGGTCAGTGTCCACTTCCTGAACATCAATGTCAATGCTGGCGATCTTGTTCAAGAAAACCGCGCCCGCGAGGAAAGAACCTATGAGGATGGCTTGAGTCAAATCCAGGACAATCGTAGCAAGCATCGTGATGCTGAAGGCGATCATGTCGGTCTTGAAGCGTTTGCCGAAGATGAATTTGATCGCGTCCCATTCGTTCATGCGGACAGCCGTGACCATCAACACACCAGCTAATGCGGCAAGTGGGATGCGCTCCATGAAAGGCGTAAGCAAAAACATCGAGAGCAATAATCCAATCGCATGGATGATACTTACCAAGCGAGTCTGTCCGCCCGATTTGATTCCCACACTGGAGCGCGCAATTGCAGCAGTGGCGGGGACTCCGCCGAAGAACGGGATGAGCATGTTGCCTACTCCCTGCGCGACGAGTTCCTGATTCGCTTGCAGGCGAATGCCTGTCATGTTGGAACCAACCGCGCCACAGAGTAATGATTCCACTGCGCCGAGGGCAGTGATGGTCAATGTGGGCGCAATGAAGTCAGAGAGATTCGCGAAGGGGATATGTGAGAGGTTGAGGCGGTCCTGGAGGAGAATTGTCTGAGGGATGAGTCCGATCATTTTTGCCGACCAGCCTAAGGCGTAGTTAAGAAACGTGGCAAGGATGATGCCCAGCAACGAAGCGGGGAAACGCGCCGTCCATTTTTTCGGCATGAACAGCATCGTCCCAATGACAATTAATCCGAGAATAAGAGATTGGAGATTGAGAGTGAATCCGCCATTGAAATATCCAATAACTTTTTGCGCGGCGGTTTCCGCCCCAGGAGTCTTGATGCCGAGAAAATTGTCAATCTGACCGATGAAGATGATGAGGGCGATGCCCGAGGTGAAGCCGCTGATGACGGGCGCGGGGATGAAGGCGATGAAACGACCGAGGCGCGTGAGACCGATGAGCAGCAAAAGCGCGCCGGAGAGCAAGCCCGCGACCCAGATGCCTTCAAGCCCGTAACGAGTGACAAGCACAATCAGCACCGCGGACATCGCGCCTGTGGGTCCGCTGATCTGAAAGGGCGCGCCAGTGAGGGCGCCCATGATGAGACCCGCCAGGATGGCAGTGACCAATCCTGCCGCGGCAGACGCGCCCGACGCGACCCCAAACGCCAGCGCCAGCGGAAGCGCCACCGCAGCAACCGTGAGACCTGCGAGCAAGTCCTGTTGAAATTTGGCGAGTGAATAGCCAGTGAACTCGTCCTTGTAAAGACGAGCGAGGTTTCTTCTTGGCATAAGTTATTCTCCGAAATGAATATAGATTCACAAAGGTTCACTGCTCCCCCAAGGCGTCCTTTGTGTGGTTAGCGGGATTTTATCATAAGGTTAGTGAGACATCTTTATATGTACTTATATCGAGATGAAAAGTTCTACGGGTTCATCTTTATAAATAACACTCAAGTGCAAATAACCCCACTTGCCAGTCAAGCGATTAATATCTTCTCGATTCCATTTTTGACTTAACTGCATCACGACAGAAAATTTCTCGTCTGGAGAAACTTCAGACAGATTCCTATCAAAAGGTATCACATAACGACCTTCGGAATCTTTTCGGTACTCCAGCGATAATGCAGATGCTGGCAAGCCCAAGCCTGTTTGTGAATATGCTACTTGTTGCAGATGGAAAGTGTTATTGCCCCTATTTGTAAACTCAACAATAATCTTCTGGGGTGATACTGTTTCGTCAAATTCCTTGTTAGTTATTTCAAATTCATGTCTTGCTTGAAATTCCAGAGGATTGTGTACTTCCTCCATAGGCAAAAATGTTTGTATTGATATGGTCAAATCCTTGATATTCTTATTCGTCAATCTCTGTTGATTTAGCAAAATAGCAAATCCAAGAATGTTTACTACTGTCAAAACTAAAACAATCAATAACAAGAGAATCTGGGAGTTCTGTTTATATAAATTGACAATCTGAACGATAATCAAGGGAACAATAAGAATCACGATAAACCAAATAAAGTTATCGAGCAAAGCAGCTAAACGTTCTCTAAACCAGTTTTTCATATACTATTGCCTGAAGAGATAGTTTGAAGAAAATTACAGTTTGGCTTTTGGTATTTCAAAAGTCATTGCTCTTTCAAGGGATTGAATTTCTGATTCGGTTTTTTGAATATTAGCCTCTGTGCTCTTAATTTTATTGCCTGTAAATAATCCTGACTCGGTTTTCAGTTTAGCAAGCGAAGCATTTAATCTGTTAAGTTCTGTACGGAGGGTTGGTGATTTTTGTTCTGCCATTCTTTTAGCGCGCCATGCATTCAACACTTGTAACTGTTCGTATACATCATTTCCGTAATCGATACCTATCATTGAGCCTGCTTGTGCCATTAATTCAACACTTTCAAGAGTTTGAAAATTATCGGGCTGACATTTCAATGCCCTTATGCTGTAATCCATTGCTTCAATTGATTCTCTCGTTGAATCCAAACCATGTAATAGCAAGTTAGCTGACTCCCTATTGTATTTTGCACTTAAAATCAAATACCATTTCGCATGTTGTTTGGTTAATTCGTCAAAAGCCGCTAGAATTTTTTCCTTATTGGGAGCTATCTGTATTGCCTTCCTCAAATATTCTATTCCCTCATCATATCGATCAATTAACTCTGTGCTTGAATTGCAAACTGCCGTTGCCTTAATTATCCATGTGTCAACCTCTTTGGGTTCAATTCCTAAAATGTTATTGCAATACTCGACAGCCTCCTTATAATTCCCTGCTTTCATGGCAACATCAAGCAATTCACGGAATCTCCTCAGGTTATTTTGTTCTTTCGCTCTCTCAGTCGGGCTGAGAAGGATTTTTGTGCCACAAAACATACAATGTATAACATCAGTATTATCTGGTGTTTCAAGTTTTCCACCGCAAGAAGGGCAAATCAATGTTGTTGATGATGTAGCAATAGAAGAAGATGTTACTGCATTTTGCGAATGCCCAGAAATAATATCTTCAAAGGACGGCTCAAGACTTGGCTGAAGTTGGACTAATGCTTTTTGAGCATTTTGGTTATTTGGATTTATCGACAAGACTTTATTTAGACAATGTATCTTGTGTTCAACGTTGGTTAAACAAGCCGATAACCACAACCAAGCATTTTCATTGTTTGGCTCACTCTTCACTAAATCAGACAAGATTTGCTGAGCAACGTTCTTATCACCAGATTTAAAAGCCGCTATTGCTGAATTTAATTTGTCTTCTGACATAAAAGCCTCTCATACATCCCGTGTTGTTTAATCAAATTTAGGCGAGTATAGCATAAACATACCACATCACGAATCAATCGGCTGAAACACAACAATCGGAATGCCGCGCGAGGTGCGGGGAGAACGATTCGTTTGGCTACGCGTCTAAACAATTATTCCCCAAGAATTTCACGGACTTGCACTTCCAAAGAAGGCAAATCATTTCTGACCGTATCCCAGATAATCTGCAAGTTAATTCCACGATAATCGTGGACGATTTTATTGCGGATGGCGCGCATTTGCATCCAGGGTAGTTCGGAGTGTTCTTCCTGAAATTCATCTGAGATGCTGTTCGACGCTTCACCAATGATTTCAATCTGGTGCACCACCGCATCCTGCATCATGAAATTATCGAGGAAATCCTCCTTGCCTACACTGCGAGTGTAATCTTCTATACGGCGAATTGCATCCAGTACATCTCCAAGCAGAGTAAGATCATCATTTCTCTTCATACAAAACCACCCTGTCCTTCTCAATACCTGATTTGCGACGCGGGTTAAGACCCTCTTCGGTTATTAGATCCACATCACAGCCTAATTGTTTCTCTAATTCCTGTTCCAACTTGATGAATTCGAACAACCCAAGCACAGGGCGCAATTCAGAAGGTTTGAGATCTACAAGCAAATCAACATCACTCTCGATAGTTGCATCGCCGCGCGCAAAAGAGCCAAAGACGGAAATCCGTTTGACGTATGGTTGCAGCAGCGGAGTGACTTTCGATCTCAGTTCAGTAAAACGATCCATAGTATAAGTTTAGCACAAATCTATCAGGTTTTTTCAGCAGCTTGATAAATGGAATTGGGAATGGAAATATCTGTTTTCATATTTCACCTTAATTTGTGAACAGTATCGTCCATCGGAATGCGGCGGGAAGTCATTTCCTGGTGGTGTAGATAAGATGGGTGTCACTCTGCCGCGAATTTCCACAGGCGGGTGTACTCGTCTCCCTGAGCATTGTGGGCCTCGACGGTAATCCTCTTTCCATTCACTTGAAGTGTTGCGCGCGGGGTTTTCTGTAAATTCAAATACCAGTCCGCATCTTTATCTTTACCCCAATTGGACGCGACGATCAGATATTTCCCGTCGTGAAAGAAATACGCAATCGGGATCACGCGCGGCTGTCCCGATTTCCGCCCAATGGTTTCAAGGAGAAGGATGGTCTGCGTGCCAAGCTTGCTTCCAATCCGCCCGTTACTGAAGCGAACGAGGAAGGCATGGATGTCCATGAACCATTTGATAAAGACGTCTTTCATCCATTAGCCAATTTCTTCAACTCATTCTCACTAATAATTTTCACGCCCAGTGATTTTGCCTTCTCGAACTTCGAGCCTGGGGCTTCGCCGAGCACAAGATAACTAGTTTTCTTGCTGATGCTATCCGTCACTTTGCCGCCATTGGATTCGATGAGTGCCTTGGCGTTGTCGCGCGAGAAGGTGGGGAGTGTCCCTGTGATGACAAAAGTCAATCCGCTAAAAGCGCCTTCTTTCTTCTTGCCTCTTTCTTCGCCTTTGGGCCACACACCTGCGGCTTTGAGCTTTTTCAACACCTGCTTGTTGAATGGAAGCGCGAACCAATCCACGATACCTTCCGCGGTGTTAGGACCGACGCCTTCGATCTGCATCAGGTCATCCACTTTGGCTTTGGCGAGCGCGTCCAGGTCAGTGAAGTTCCGTGATAAATCACCTGCCATCACATTGCCAACCCCGTGAATTCCCAACGCAGTGATCAAGCGCGCCAATGAGCGTGACCTCGACGTATTGATGGAGGCAAGTAAATTGTCCGCGATTTTGCCAGGCGGGTCGTTTTTTGTTTTTCTTTCCTTCTTTGTGACGGCCTCAAGGATGTCAGCGCGCTTCAAAGTGTAAATATCCGCCACATCCTTGATCTTGCCAGCCTCAAATAACTTTTCAACAATTTTGCTACCGAGTCCTACAATATCCATTGCGCCGCGTGAGACGAAGTGTTCGACGTTTCGCACCAATTGAGCAGGGCACGCGGCATTGACACAATACCACGCCACTTCACCCTCGAGATGCTCAACAGGCTGTCCGCACGCGGGACAGGTTGTCGCTGGCTTATATTTTTTCTCTTTGCCCGTGCGCGCATCCACGACAGGACCGATGATATAGGGAATCACTTCCCCTGAACGCTTTACAAGCACGCGGTCACCAATGCGAATATCCTTTTCAGCGATGTAGTCAAAGTTATGCAAGGTAGCGCGCTCGACGACGACACCACTGATCTCAACGGGTTCAAGCACCGCATTGGGAATCAAGACACCTGTCCGTCCAACGCTGACGCGAATATCCAGCAATTTTGTTGTCACTTCACGCGCGGGAAATTTAAAGGCAATCGCGCCGCGCGGATCCTTCCCCACGAAGCCAAGTTCCGCGGCGAGATTCAAATCGTCAACTTTGATGACCATGCCGTCGGCTTCATAAGGCAATTTGTCGCGCCCCTCATTCCATGTTTCAGTGTAAGCAATTGCTTTTCCAAGATTATCGAAACGTTTGGCAACGTCTGTGACAGGAAAACCTAGCGCTTTGAGATATTGTAAAATTTCCCATTGCGAGGTTGGAATCTTCCCGCCTTCGGAATGGATGATTTGATAGACAAGCAAAGTGAGTGGGCGCGAAGCGGTCAACGCGGGGTCGAGCTGGCGCAATGAACCTGCGGCAGTATTGCGCGGATTCTGGTAAGTCTTCTCGCCTGCTTCTTCGAGCTTGCGATTCAATTCCTCGAATTCTTTGATGGGTAGAAAAGCCTCGCCGCGAATAACCAGATACTTCGGAGGCTTTGGACCTTTTGACTCAACCGGTATTCTCAAGGGAATGGAACGGATCGTCCGCAAATTTGTTGTGATGTCCTCCCCCACCTCCCCATCGCCGCGCGTCGCGCCTTGTACGAAGACACCGTCGCGGTAATGCAAAACGATGGACAAGCCATCTATCTTCGGTTCCACAACGAACTTTGCTTTTTCCACGCGGTCATCAATTTTCGTGATCCGTTCCAACCAGGCGCGCGCGTCGTCCGCGCCGAACGCGTTTGCGAGAGAGAGGATCGGCGCGGGGTGACGAATCTTGTCGAAACGATCGGCAGGCTTGGCTCCCGCGCGCTGCGTGGGTGAGTCAGGCGTCACCCAATCGGGACGCTCGGCTTCGATCCGCTTGAGTTCGTTCAGCAGTTTGTCGAATTCCAAATCGCTGATGACAGGCGCATCCAGAACGTGATAACGATAATTGTGTGAATGGATTTGTTGCTTGAGTTCTTCGTAACGGGACTTTGTATTCATACAGTAATTATAGCCGAATCAGCAACATGCTCAATATGCTCCCGCTGCCGAGAGCAAAGTGTTTGAAACGTGACTACGCTACAAATGCAAAATGGAGCAGGCTGCCGGTATGAAGTAGAGCGATTGCCCTTCCAGCAAATACTTCAAAAACATTTCAAATCGGGCAACCCCTTCTATTTTCAGAAGCCCCTATGTATAATACTTGTTATAGGAGAGGTCCTTGAGTAAAGAGCCTTCCACCAAAGACCCTGCTTTGATTGATCGAACAGAGCGTATTGATAAAAACCTCTTTCGCTTGGGACTGGATCAAATATGCCTTGAAGCATCGCCTTGATTTTCAGTCTTTGGAGTCGCTTGCTCATGTACGGTAGAGAAACTGAAAAAAGTCAGGATTGTTCCATATAAAGTCTGCACAGGAGATCATCCAGTGCAATTTCAATACACACCCTATATTCTTCCTCTCGTCGTCTCATCCATTATTACTGGCTTTGTAGCATTATATGTCTGGCAGCGGCGCGCCACTGCCAGCGGAGCAATGGCCTTTGTCATGTTAGCCCTTGCAAGCGCTGAATGGTCGTTAGGATATGCGCTGGAGATTGCAGGCGCCGACCTGCCGACCAAGATATTCTGGGGCAAAAGTCAATATATTGGCATTGTTACAGTGCCGCTTTCATGGGTTATTTTCGCCTATTCTCATGCAACCCACGGCACCTGGATGACGCGCCGCAATCTGACCTTGTTATCCATTGTGCCGTTTATTACTCTGATCCTTGCCTTTACAACCGAAATACACGGTCTGATCTGGAAAGACATCCGAATTCATACAGTTGGCACATTTTCGGCGCTCGACGTAACTCACGGTTTCTGGTTTTGGATCTACTGGGGCTATTCCAATATTCTCCTGCTCGTGGGAACGATATTTATTCTTCGGTCATTCAGTCGAATGAAAGGCCTGTTTCGCAGACAGAACATTGTCCTGCTTATTGCTGTTCTAACGCCTTGGTTCGGAAATGTGCTGTATGTATCAGGCTTATCCCCCATCCCCAATCTGGATATAACGCCGTTTGCTTTTGCGATTAGCGTTGTTGTTTTCGCCTGGGGTATCTTTAGCTTCAAATTGGTTAACCTTGCGCCTGTGGCGCGTGACCTTGTGGTTGAGAAAATGCCAGACGGAATGATCGTGCTGGATGCGCAGGGAAATATTGTAGATATCAACCCGGCCTTGCAAAAGGCGCTGGGCGTATCGGCCTCGCAGGTGATTGGTCAAAGATATAAAGACGTGTTTAACGCCTGGCCTGATTTGATTGAACGATATGAAAATATGCTGGAGGCGCAAGATGAAATCGTTCTTGGCGAAAGTGAATCTCAGAGATGGTATGAACTGCGTATGTCGCCTTTGGTCGACAGCCGCGACCGTTTGCTTGGACGAGTAGTGACAGTACGTAATATCACTGAAAAAAAACAGACCGAAGCCCTATTAAATGAAAATGAAACACGATACCAACAATTAGTCGAAAATAGCAGCGATATTATTTACCGCATCGACACAACAGGTCGCTTCAGCTTCTGTAACCCAGTTACGTTAATCATTATGGGGGCAGCCAGCGAAGCCGAGGTGCTGGGCAAACACTATTTGGAATTGGTTTCTCCTGCCTGGCATCAGCGGGTGAAGCGTTTTTATGAGTATCAATTTGTCTCGGGAGAATCGAATACTTATTTCGAATTTCCCGCCATCACTGTGGACGGTCGCGAGATATGGATTGGGCAAAATGTGCAACCCATTCGTGACGGCGAGGAAATCATCGGATTTCAAGCCGTAGCCCGCGATATTACGAAGCGCAAACGAACGGAGGAGGCGCTGCGCCTGAGCGAGGAAAAGTACCGCAAAATCTACGAAAACGTGGCAGACGTGATTTACGAGACGGACAATCAAGGCCATCTCACATCCATCAGCCCATCCATTGAAAAGCAAGGGGGCTACCAGCCGGAGGAGTTGATCGGACACAGCGTGACGGAATTTTTTGTCTTTCCGGAGCAGTATGCTACCCTGGATGCGCTTATGATCGAAAATGGCTCGGTCAACGACTTTGAAGCGCTCCTTCGGCAGAAGGATGGAAACACTAGATTCGCTTCCATTACGGCGCACATACTCTTTGATGCGAATGGACAGGGAGTGGCCACAGAAGGTGTGCTGCGCGATATCACCGAACGAAAACAGGGGGAAGAGCGCATCCGGCAGATGAATGCCGAATTGGAGCGCCGCGTCATCGAGCGTACGAGCCAGCTTCAAGAAAGTAACACTTATCTCACCAGTCTGATAGAAACCTCCATCGCCCTGAATGAGAGTCTGGACCTGAATGAAGTCCTTGATCGCATTCTTGTTCAGGCCCATAAATTGGTTCCCGGCCGGGCGCTCAACGTCATGTTCGTGGAAGGAGAGCATGCCTTCATCGTCCGACTCATCGGTTACAAGGGACTTGAGAAGATCGAGCAAAATTTGTTGAGTTTCCGCTTCCCGCTCTCCTGGTTTACATTCCAGCAAATGCGCGCCACCGGCAAAAGCATCCACATTTCCGATACCGCCCTGGAGCCCGGGTGGCAAACTATTCAGAGTTCGGAATGGGTGCGTTCCTATATCGGGGTTCCTTTGGTCATCAGCGATGAGACCATTGGCTTCCTGAACGCCAGCCACAGCGAACCAAATTTCTTTGATGAAAAGCACGTTCTCATGCTGGAGTCTCTGGCACATCATGCCGCCGTCGCCATCCAAAATGCGCGCCTGCTCGACGAACTGAAAAAGGCATTGGAAACAGAACAAGGAATGCGAAATCAACTCGTTCATGCGGATAAACTGGCCGCCTTGGGAAAAATGGTGTCGGTCATCGCGCATGAGATCAATAATCCTATCCAGACCGTCAAGAACACCTTTTACCTTTTGGAGGATCAAATCATACCGGGCAGTCCGGCCGTAGATTACCTGAAGATGGCCTCGACAGAAGCCAATCGCATTTCTGACCTGGTAGCACAATTGCGTGAGACTTATGGCCCCGGAAAAAAAGAGATAATGCGTGTGAATGTGCCCGCCCTCGTTGTAGAAGTGCGTAGTCTGCTGGCTCCCCAATTGAAAATAAACCACGTGGAATGGGGTCAGGTGGATGGACTCCAGCCATATACGGTTTTTGCTGTTCACAACAATCTAAAACAGGTTTTCATTAACCTATGCTTGAACGCCATGGAAGCTATGGAAGCGGATCAAGGGGGCAAAATCACCATAAGCCTGCGCACCAGCCAGGATGGTCGGCGCGTGGGCGTGGATTTCCATAATACGGGCCCGCTGATAGCCGAGGAGGCCCTGCCCCACATTTTCGATCCATTCTTTACCACGAAGGGAAGCGGCACTGGCCTGGGGTTGTCCATCAGTTACGATATTATCCGACAGCATCAGGGCGAGATCTTCGTCGAAAGCCTGCCCGGAAAAGGCGTGACGTTTACGGTCTGGCTGCCACTTGCGCCGGGCGAGGAAGATGGAGGGGTAGCATGACACCACAATATACCATCCTGATCGTAGACGATGAAAATCTTTTGCGGTTGAGCCTGTCGCTTCTCTTGCAGAAGGAGAATTACCGCGTTGAAACCGCGCCCAATGCGGAAGCCGCGCTGGCTTGCCTGCGGTTGCATGAATATGATCTCATGTTCCTGGATCTGAATATGCCGGGGATGAGCGGAATTGATTTACTGGTCGAGGTACACAGGCAGGTTCCTCACATCCCCGTTCTTATCCTTACTGCGCATGCGGCGTTGGAATCGGCCATTCAGGCTGTTCGCCTGGGAGCGCGCGATTATCTGATCAAGCCCGTCGAGCCTGTGTTGATTCTCACCCGTGTCGCGGAGATTTTGGCTGAAAGTGAACAACCCGCCCGCAAAAAGGAAATCGTCAGCCAGATTCAAAGCCTCCTGGCCGAGTTACAGAAGATCGAAGGCAAGGATACGACTCCAACCAGCGCGCTGGCCGCCCTGCCGCCCGCCAACCCCGCTCGTTTTCTAAAAAAGGGAAATTTCGATCTGGATTTGCATGCGCGCCATGTCGCGTTGAATGGCAAGTATATTCCAGTGACGGGAATCTATTTTGATTACCTGGCCACATTGCTTCGCCATGCTCCAAAAGCAGTGGCATACAAAACCCTCGTGAAAGAGTCCCAGGGGTATGATGTGGCTATGGCGGAGGCCAGAGATCTGGCGCGTTGGAGAATCCACGAATTACGCAAGGTTATCGAGGCGGATCCCCAGCGGCCCCGATACATCCTGACCGTGCGAGGCACAGGCTATCGCCTGGCAATTTGAAATAAATAGACTTTATTGGAAATTAAATCGGGACGCTGATTCACGCTGACAAACGCAGATTTAATTCTTTTGAATCAGCGAAATCAGCGTTTATCTGCGTCCAAGACAAGGCTCTTGCCTTATTACCGATAAAGTCCAATTATTGACGTTTCCACAAAGTTCCTCGAAAACCCTCATGGTTGCGGGGAACTTTGTCGTTAAACTGATAACATGATTCTGCAACCTAACACGATTTTCGATGACAACGGAAAACACACATGCGCGCATTGAATATCCTGCTGGTCGACGATGACCGAAACCTTGTGACAACCCTTTCCTATGGGCTTCGCAAAGCCTTGGTAAAAGCGATTTCAGTTGCTGTTTGTTTCAGCGGCTCGGAGGCGCTTTCGATTCTGGCCACACAGAGATTCGACGTGGTGATCAGCGACTTCAATATGCCGAGCATGTCGGGTCTTGAGTTACTTAATAAGATCAGGCAGGATCATCGTGAAACGATCCTTGTTCTGATCACCGCTTATGGGGCGGATGCGCTTGAAGAGGAAGTGCATCGGCTTGGAATCGGTTATATCACCAAGCCCTTCGAACCGTCGCGCCTGGTGCAAATCATCCATGACTTGATCCGGGTCGGAGAGACAAGGGACAGAACAGAAAACGCGCCGCGCATCCTGATCCCGAACCCGAAGGGCAATGCAGAACTGGGCCGTCTTATGGGCAAGGTGTTTACAACAGACGCAGATCAGGGGGTTCCGAATTTATGAAGCTGCCACGATACAATTTTCGCTTGGGACTGGATTGGATCAGGTATGCCTTGAAGCAGCGCCTTGATTATAGCCGAATCAATGTTTCATCCCATTCCGAGAAATGCAAAATGGAGCGGGCTGCGTATATTAATATAGAGCCATTACGCTTCCAACAAGCGCTTCACAGAACACATCACATCGCGCACCGCCCTTCTATTTTTAGGAGTACCTATGTATGATACCTATACTAGTAGAGGCTACTTGAGCAATGAGACTTCCACCAAAGATCAATCTTTGACATTCGACCGCGCGAATGCAGTGCATATTCCCAAGGTCTTTGTGGTCTGCGACCAGAGGGATACTGCACCTGTATGGGGATATATCCTTCGGCAGCGAGGGTTGACCGTTATTCTTGAAACCTCGCGTAGCAAAGCCATTGATCGCTGGTCGAATGAGTTGCCAGACGTTGTGGTACTTGATGTTGACATCGCCCAGGAAGAGCGCATGGAGCTTTACAACAAATTTCGGGCGGTATGCGTGGCTCCGATCTTGCTGTTCCTGCCGGCGCATCATGAAACACAGGTTCTTGAAGCCTACGCGGCCGGCGTGGATGAGGTGGTCGTAAAGCCGATCAGCCCGGCGATTTTCCTTGCCAAGATCACGGCTTGGGTGCGGCGAAGCTGGATCATGCCAGTGGCTGAATTAAGCCTCGTAAAGGCGGGCAAATATCGGCTGGATCCGACGCAAAGATGTATCGTCGATTCGAGTGGGCTGGAGATCAAAGTAACCAATCTGGAATTCCGTCTGCTGCATTTATTGATGAGTCAGCCCGGCCAAATTTTCAGCGCGGAAGATATCATCGAATCCATCTGGGGTGGGTACGGAGGCGGCGATCAGGTTTTACTTAAAAATGTTGTCTACCGCTTGCGCAAAAAAATAGAGGCAGACCCGAGTCATCCCGTGCTGTTGCAAACCTGGCCGGGGGGATATTCCTTTCAAGGATAAGGCGACAGAACGTCCCGAAGGATTCCTTGAAAATGTTACTGAGTCGTTCGAACCTTCGGGACGGTGCATAACTCTGTAACCTTTTGCCAATGATTATGACTAATTGTGACCGTCATTATGACCAGATTGTGACTGCACCTATGCTAATATATAAACGTTATTCGATCCAATAAATCGAATTGAAGACATGAGGTGATGACCCAATACTCCCTTAATTTGGTCGCTTGTGGCGCTGAAGCGCCACGGGGATATTGGAGAGCCAATAGCGAAACCGGCACAGATGGATAGGTTTCGCTGTTTTATTTACGGGGTGCCTATTCAGAATGATCGCAGAGAAGAGATTAAAGTTTGTTGTTTTTAAGTATATGAGACGTTATAGGTGACCCGCTGCGCCTGCACTAACATCGACGCAGGTGGTCAGGGTCGATCTGTCAAGGGCTATGAGGAGATATGCAGTTGAAAAATAATCTAAAATCCATCGATTGCGATTGGTCCGCTGAAGACAAATGCTTGTGTTCAGTCGATTATGCGCGCGTATCAGACTACTTCTGGTTTTCACTTACGACTGATACAACCGCATTTCATTTTAGTGAACCGTCTATTCAGGCGGTTCTTATTTTTTGGACGCCCGCCAAGGAGGTGCAAAGTAAAGATCTAAGCTCTGTAATATTGTTCGTATCCGATTATTCAATAACCAAAACCAACGAAAGGTATAAATGCAAATGAAAACGAAACTAAAATTTTTATTCAGTATCGCAACTGTGCTGATGCTCCTAGTGGGGATCACAGGCGTGGCATTGGCTGACGTACACACAGATCTTCAGGTCTACGCGGCAGGTGACACGGTCTACATCACCGGCGACGGCATGAACGCTGGAGAAAGTGTCGGCGTTGATGTGGCATTCCCAGACGGTTCACTGGCACAACACGATGACGTATTTGCGGATGATACCGGCAACTTCGCAGACACCTACGTGCTTCCAAGCGATGCGCCTGGTGGCATCTACACCGTAACTGCAACGGGTACTGACTCGGGCAACTCGTTCAGCACAACCTTCGATCCTCAAGGAGCCGGTGCACTCGAATCGCCAACGGGCAGCCTAGCTCATACAGGAGAACAACTTAACAATACACACTGGAAGGTACAAGCTGGCGACACTATCACGGGCACCATCTCTGGTGCAACAGATGCCGTTGTAGGGAGCGATGGTTGCGTCGCAGTCATCATTAAGAGCAGCGACTTTGGCAACACAACGCTCTGTGGCTCTTTGACTGGTACGACAATCTCCTTCACTTGGAAGGTTCCCGCAACCGGCGTCTGCAATACCACGATCGTGGCATACAACAAAGAAGGCAACAACTCGAATGCAGGCTCCCTACCGGGTGGTTCAAGCACCACCGCCGCCGGTTTCGCGATCGTCGATAGTAGCGGCGATGTGATTACTGACTGCGGCACCACTCCGCCTGATGCTACACCGCCCACAGTCAGCAAGGACGCCTCAGGTAGCTATGACAAGACTTTCACTTGGACAATCGCTAAGAGCGTTGACAAGACAGTAGTGAAGCAAATCGGCGGCTCGGCAACCTTCAACTATACTGTCAGTGTTAGCCATGACAGTGGCACGGACAGCAATGTGAAGGTGACTGGAACAATCACTGTTACCAACCCGAACAGCGCCGCGGTCAATATCGACAGCGTCACGGATATGCTGTCCGACAGTACGGTCTGTACGGTCACGGGCGGCGGTGCACAAAGCCTTGCGTCTGGGAACACCTCGTTTGCGTACACGTGTAGCCTTGGTAGCGTGCCAACGAGTGCTGTGACCAACAAAGCTACTGTGACGTGGTCAACTCAAGACCTCAGCGATGGCTCGCATCTGGCTGGAGGTTCGGCAGATTTCACAACCGGCGCAATCTCATTTGCAGAGAACGATATTGACGAGTGCGTGAATGTCACCGATTCGTATGCTGGTTCGCTTGGTTCAGCGTGCGTCGGTGGTGCTAATCCGACGACCTTCACCTACTCGCGCACCATCCCAGTGCCGCAGTTCGACTGCCTGTCCTACGACAACACAGCCACATTCACTGCCAATGACAGTGGTGCAACTGGCTCAGCCAGCCAAACCGTTAAGGTCTGCGGTCCTGCCAAGACCGGCGCGCTCACTATCGGCTTCTGGAAGACGACCAACGGCCAGAATCTTGTCAAGACGTACTGCAACAACGGCGCGAATAACCTCGGCACCTATCTGGCAAGCTTGGGCGGTGGTTCCGGCCCGTTCAGTGGTGCGCCAACGAACTGCACCAGCCTCAAGACGTACGTCTACAACATCCTCAACGGCGCAACGGCGAGCAACATGAACTCCATGCTCAAGGCGCAAATGCTGGGCACGGCGCTCGATGTCTGGTTCAGCGGTCCAGGCTACACGTCTACGCAGAGCGGCGGGGTCAAACCGCCATCGAAATTCCTGTCGAACAACAACCTGGGCTCGTTCAATATGGACACCACAGCAATCTGCCCGATGGTTGATAATACAACGACGGGAACAGCAACATGCCTGAACAACTTACCGTCCACGGACGCTGTTGCATCCGGTGCTGTTGCAAGTTCGCCGATGTCAATGCAGGCAATCCTCGACTTTGCTGCGACCAGTACATACCCGTTCAATAGTGGCGTCTGGTATGGCGGCAACCGCACGAAGCAGGAAATCCTGAAGAACATCTTCGATCAGTTCAACAACCAGTTGGCGTTCGGCAGTTTCTAACATCACAATACAGCCAACTCATTCAACGCAGTCGGGCGGCGGACCATGGTCCGCCGCCCGAATTTTTTTCGCTCAGAGTTCGCTCTTAAGATATACTTCCCTCATGCCTGATCGCATCGGTCTCTTTGGCGGCACTTTCGACCCGCCGCATCTCGGACATCTCATCCTTGCCTCTGAAGCGCAGTCTCAACTCGAACTCAATCGCTTGCTTTGGACACTCACACCCGAGCCCCCACACAAACAAGACCAGCCCATCACATCCATTGAACATCGCCTTGCAATGGTGAATCTCGCGATTTCAGATAACCCGTCATTTGAACTCTCGCGCATTGAACTTGATCGTCCCGGTCCGCATTACACGCTCGATACGGTCAAACTGATTGCAGAGCAAAATCCGAACGCGGAAATTGTTCCAATCATTGGCGGCGACTCGTTGCATGACCTCCCAACCTGGCATCAGCCAAAAGAATTGCTTTATGCGTGCCACTGGGTCGGCGTGATGCGCCGTCCCGAAGACGCGGCCAGCCTTGAAGCGCTGGAACGCGAACTGCCGGGGATCAGTTCAAAGGTCCATTATGTGGACGCGCCGCTTCTCGAAATTGCCTCGCGCGAGATCAGAAGTCGAATCGCAAACAGGCGTCCGTATCGTTATTATCTTCCCCACCCCGTGTACGAATACATCACCGAACATCATCTCTATCAGCAATCGTAAATCCAAAATGCCCCTCCTCTTCGACTCCCTCTTCTCTTCGATCGCGTTCAGTCACTTCATGGTGGACGTGTTCAACAGCAGTCGCCCTGTGTTATTGACGTATCTCGGCTTGGGCGAAACACAGATCGCTGTGATCTCGACGATTTATATTTGGGCATCCGCGCTGACTCAACCGTTCTTTGGATGGCTTTCGGATCGCGTCGGACCGCGCTGGCTGGCGGCGGGCGGCGTTTTGTGGATGACGATATTTTTTTCGGGCGCGGTTTACATCCCTGCCTCAGGCGGATTGATCTGCCTGATCATCGCCGCGCTCGGCTCTTCCTCCTTTCATCCTGTTGGCACAGCCCAAGCCACCCTGCAGGGACGCCTTCTCCTCACCGGGCGCGAGACCACTGCCGCGTCATTCTTCTTCATGGCGGGTCAAATGGGGCATTTCATTGGACCCATCCTGACGGGTTTGATTCTGGCGCGGCTGGGATTGCCCTGGCTTTCGATTCTTTCAATTGTCTCGATCCCAATCGGGTTTTCACTTGCGTATCAATTGCGGCATAATCATCCGCACCCCAAACCAACAAATGGCGACAATACGATTCGTTTGCAAGCAAGTATCGGGTTTATCCTCCTGCTGGCGATTGTCGCAACATTGCAATCATGGTCACAGTCGAATATGATCGCCTTCGTGCCAAAATATCTCAAGGATATGGGCTTGAGTGCCGTGACATACGGAAACATCGCGGGCTTGTTCATGGGAGGGTCGGCATTGGGAAATGTCATTGGCGGGCATCTTGGCGATAGATACTCAAAACGAAAGGTCGCAGCAGGTGCGCTCTTTCTCGCGGCTTTGCCAATTTACATCATAAGCCAGATCGGATGGTCGCCCTGGCTGTATGCGCTGATCCCATTGGCAGGCGCGTGCACAGGATCGGTGCATAGCATCATGGTCGTCCTCGCGCAACGGATCATTTCGGGAGGCATGGCATTGGCTTCAGGGTTGATACTGGGCTTCATTTTCTCCGCGGGCGCGCTGGGCTTATTGTTTACGGGACCCCTGGCAGAGAATTACGGCTTCCCCACCGTATTGATAATGACAACAGGATTGGTGCTGGTCGCCTCGCCGCTGGCGCTGATGTTGAAGGAAACCAGAGTAGGTCATAATTGAAGCCTGACAGGGGTGTAACAAATCCAGCCATATTTTCCTGTACTAAAAATTATATATAATTTATAATGACGGACATTCGAGGAGATCAATGTCCACTCATACCGTATTGACCCAGGAAACTGAACTAATTCAGAAGCGTCCTCTCAAAGAGGATATTTTTGACGTTCTGCACGAAAAAATCATTTCGGGCACATACAAGCCTGGTGACTGGCTGAGGCAGGACGACATCGCCACGCAACTTGGCGTCAGCATGACACCTGTCCGCGAGGGATTGGATTTGCTCGTCTCCTCGGGGCTGGCGGAACGTGTCCCCTATCGCGGCGTGAGGGTGCGCGAAATATCCCCGAAGGATGTGGGAGAAGCGTACGGCTTGCGGCTCGTCCTCGAAGCGGTCATCGCGCGGGAGGCGGCTAGGAATATAACGCCTCAACAAGTCTCAGGGCTGGAAAGAACGATCCTCCAAATGAAGAGGCATGACTCGCTGAAAGAAATGTCCACTGCGCGCAGGTTGAGTCGTGACTTTCATTCCGCGATTGCAGAAGCATCGAGAAATGACCTGTTGATCAAGTTATACGCCGTCGTTGCAAACGCATTTCCCGACTGGCTTTTGTATGAAGCATTGTTTCGCAAGCCCGAACTGCTTGCAGACAGCATGAGGACCACGCATGAGGAACATATCGCGATTGTGGACGCGCTCAAAAAAGGCGACGGGGATAAAGCCGCGCAAAAATCCATCGAGCATGTGATGGAGTCGGGCAAGTGGCTGGAGGATTACCTCGACATCCCTGCGGAATTATTGAGAGAAAAAGAGCAACAAGTGTTGTTTTTGATTAAAGAATAAGGAGATATTATGACCGAAGAACTTTATAAACAAATGGCGCAGAGCATTATTGAAGGCGAAAAGGAAATCGCGATTGAACTCGCGCAAAAATCTGTTGAGCTGAACATGCACCCGCTGGATACGATCACGAAGGGATTTGTGGTCGGCGTCAATTACATCGGCGACCAGTTCGGTCTGGGCGAGGCTTTCCTGCCGGAACTGGTGATGGCAGGCGAGGCGATGAAAGCCGCGGTTGCTGTGCTTGAACCTGAATTGCTCAAACTCGGTGAGGCGCGCGAGATTATGGGACGTGTGGTGCTGGCAACCGTTGAAGGCGATATCCACGAGATTGGCAAGACGCTGGTCGGCACGATGTTGAGCGCGTCGGGCTTTGATGTCACCGACCTGGGCGTGGACCAACCTGCCGAAAAGATCATTGGCAAAGCTCTTGAAATCGACGCGCACCTGATCGGCATGAGCGCGTTGCTCACAACGACGATGGTGCGCCAGCGTGAAGTTATCGAGGAATTGGATAGAGAAGGTCTGCGACCTCGCATTAAGGTGATGGTCGGCGGCGCGCCGATCACGAAAGATTGGGCGGAAAAGATCAAAGCAGATGGCACCTCTGAAGATGCCGTCGGCGCGGTGCAGTTGGCGAAACGCTTGCTTGGAAAAGAATAACGTTACGTCCTGAGCGGATGACTGAGCGCTTGGTGCGAAATCCGTAGTCGAAGGACAGTAATTCAAGTAATCATTTCTTTCGCATCAAGCAGCGCTTCGACTTCGCTACGCTCCGCTCAACGCGAAGAAAGTTTAGAGATAATTATGCAACCGAAACTCATTCTCCTCACAGATGACATCATCGAACGCATTCTGAACGAAGCCTATCAACTTTTGCTTAAGCCTGGCATCAAAGTTCAGAACCCCGAAGCGCGGCAACTGCTCGCAGATGCGGGCGCTCAAATAAATGAAGAAACTCAGGTTGTAAGAATCCCCGCACAGATCGTGCAGAAGGCGCTTGAGACTGTCCCGCGCGAATTTTATCTCTATGATTACGACGGGAACCCGACCATCCATTACGGGGGTGACTCGGTTCACTTCGACCCAGGCTCGTCGGGCATTGCCATGCTCAACCCCGAAACACTTGAACACGATACAACTGAAACGCCGCACTTGATCAAACTCCTGAAAGTCGCGGAGCAACTTCCACAATACGACGCGCAATCCACAGCGGTGATCTGTCACGACGTCAATAAAGATATTCAAGACTCCTATCGCTTATATCTCGTGCTTCTTTATTCAAAAAAGCCAATCGTCACGGGCGCATTCACAAACAAGACCGTCCAGGAAATGATTGACATGCTCGCCGTCTTTGCAGGAGGCAAGGATGCGATGCGCGAAAAACCGCGCGCCATATTCGATGTCTGCCCCGCTCCCCCATTGATCTGGAGCAACTTCGGTTCGGGCAATCTTATTGCATTGGCGCGCGCGGGCGTACCAGCCGAAATCGTCTCTGTTCCGCTCTCTGGCGCGGCCGCTCCTGTCACCATGCTGGGAACGGTCACACAACACACCGCAGAATGTTTGGCGGGCATCACGATTCATCAATTGGCAAAAGCAGGCTCACCCATCGTTTGGGGCGGCGCGGCCTGTATCTTCGACATGAAAAAAGGCGCGACGCCCATGGGCGCAGTCGAGACCGCCATGCTCGATTGTTCATACGCGCAGGTTGCAAAATCACTGAATATGCCAACACACACCTACCTCGGCGCAACTGACTCAAAACTTGTAGATGCGCAAGCCGGGCTTGAAAGCGGTATCACCGCCATGATCGGCGCGCTGAGTGGCATCAATATGATCTCCGGTTCGGGCATGCTCGATTTCCTCTCCTGCCATAGCGCCGAAAAACTTGTCATCGACGCCGAAGGCATCGCCATGGCGCAGCGCATGGTCGAAGGCGTGAAACTCCACACTGAAACACTCGCTACTGGCTTCTATGACGACAACATCAACTTCAAAGGTGGAGATTTTCTTAAGCAAAGAATTACCATGCAACTCTTCCGCAAAGAACAACACCTGCCCAGCAACGTGATTGACCGCGACTCAATGCGCAACTGGAAAGAAGCTGGCAGTTTGGATACCTACGGCCGCGCGAAATTAATGGTGAACCAACTTCTCGCCTCTTATAAAAAGCCTGAACTTGATCCCGCTAAAGAAGCCGCGCTACGCGCCTTTATGCTTGACCTCGCCAAAAAGGCTGGCATGGACGTGTTACCCGTCATCGAAGAGACTGCCAATTCGGTCGGGATCTGAGACCCCGACCAAGCATATTATCTTATGCTTGACATCGCCCAACTCCTGCGCGTTCCGCAAGTACATCCTCAGTTTGATATTTCACCCGATGATCTAAAACTTTCCTTCGCATGGAACAAGACAGGCGAATGGCAAATCTATGAAATGGATTTGGGCAGTTTTTCTTCAAAGCCCATTACAACGGGAGCAGGCGGAAAATTTAACCCGCGCTACTCGCCAGATGGTACAAGTCTGGCATATGTATTGGATATGGATGGCAGTGAGAGTTATCATCTCGTAGTCTTTGATTCATCCACAAATACGCACACAGACTTAACCCCAAACATCTCGCATGCCTTGCAACCCAACTTCTGCTGGTCGCCCGATGGACAGCAACTCGCCTTCCTCAGCAACGAGCACCGACATTTCAGCGCGTACACTATCTCTGTAAATGGAGATGATGCGCAACTCGTTCTTGATACTGGTCACCCCGCCTGGCAGGTGGAATGGTCGCCTGACGGAAAACATCTCGCGGTTTGTTGTGAAATGCATGGACAGGATTACGGAATCTTTATTGTGGATTTGGAAACTAAGGAAGCCATTGAAGTGGTTGAATCCACGCAATGTCATTCTGAGCGAAGCGAAGAATCTCTATTATTATTTCAGAGACCCTTCGCTGTCGCTCAGGGTGACATTCCTAAAAGAAGCGAAACACATCTCAACGTGCAAGATCCCAAATGGTCAGCATGTGGAACTAAACTTGTATTCCATTCTGATTTGCATGGATGGTTTGACATTGCAGTTTATGATTTAGCATCAAAAGAAGTTGCGTGGCTAACCAATAGTGAAGGCGATTCTCAATCACCAATATTTATTTCCAAAACAAAAAATCAAGTCTCCTCAACTTTGGTTGCTTACACGCAAAGCCAAGGCGCGTTCAATTGGATAGAGATCCTCGACGCGAAAAGTGAAAGAACAAAATATCAAGTGGGAAAAGGCATCCATGATGGAATCAAATTCACGTCTAACATGAAGCGGATAGTGTGCGTGTTCAACAGTCCAAGCCAGCCGCCTGATCTGTGGATGATTGATGTCGAGTCAGGCATATCCACCCAATTGACAAATTCAATGCCAGGTGAATTATCAAACGAAGAATTTATTCTGCCCGGGGAAATTTATTATGATGGCATGGATGGCGTGCAAGTCCCTGCGTTATTGTTTCGCCCGAAGCAAACTCCCGCGCCCGCGGTTGTGATGATCCATGGAGGACCAAACTGGCATTACTCGGCTGAATGGAATCCTTTGACGGCACATTTTGCAAGGAGAGGTTATGTTGTGCTGTGTCCAAATTATCGCGGCTCGACAGGCTATGGGCGTGACTGGCAATATGCGGCGCGTTATGATTTGGGCGGCGTGGATACGCGCGATGCCGCCGCAGGCGCGCATTATCTTTTGCGTGAAAACTTGGCGATTGAAAATAAAATCGCAGTGACGGGCAGAAGTCACGGCGGATATTTAGCAATAACGTGTTTGACTCAATTCCCTGAGTTATGGTGCGCGGGTTCTGCGATAGCTCCGTTTATGAATTGGTTCAAGTCGCACGACGCTTCGCGCGAAGACCTGCAACACTGGAATATCGAGAACATGGGCGACCCGAAAGAGAATTACGAGAGATGGTATAGCGCCTCGCCATATTTTTTTCTGGATCGAATCAACGCGCCTGTACAATTGATCTGCGGCGGAAATGACCCGCGCTGTCCTGCAAGTGATTCCATTGAGACGCGTGATAAACTTGTTGAACTTGGGAAATATGTGGAATTGCTTTTATATGAAGACGAAGGTCATGCTTTCTTGAAAATCGAGAATGTAATTGATTCCGAAATGAAATATGTTGAATTTTTAGCGAAGACGTTGGAAAAGGAATAACCCGTTGGTCGAGTAGCGGTCTTTGCATATCGAGACCAACGAATAGCAAGTGAATATGAAATGGGTGGTTTCGATACGCCCTTCGCTGTCGCTCAGGGCTACTCGACCACCAAGAGATAATTCTTAGGAGAATCCATGGAACCATTAAAGTTCTTATCCGACGAAGATGTAAAAGCCATGCACGAAGCCACGCTTCAAATCATGAATGAAGTGGGAATCATCTGGACTCACCAACCAAGCCTGGACATTTTGATGGATGCAGGATGCCCCATGAAAGGCAATCGCGTTTGTTTCCCGCCTGACCTCATCATGGATTGTGTTGCAAAAGCCAATAAACGACCAGTCATTCGCGGGCGCAATGGACAGGTGAACGAACTCGGCGGCGGCAATTTATACTTCCACAATCTCGGCGGCGCGCGGGATGTGTTCGACGCACGCACAGGCACTCGCAGAATCGCAACCGATCAGGATGTAATTGACTCGACACGCCTGCTCGACGCGCTCCCCAATTGTCATACCGTCACGCCGTTCTTCACGCCGCGCGATGTGCCTGGTGAGTTGATGTCCTTATTTATGTATCGTCATTCTCTTCCTTACACAGTCAAGCCGTTGCAAGGACCCGGCATTCAATTCGCAGATGAGGTCAAATACGCTGTGGAAATGGCGCAGGTGGTCGGCACGCCCGCGCATGAACTAACACTATCCCTCTCCCCCGTCAGCCCACTCACGATTCATGAACCTGCCGCGGCGGCCATCGTTGAGATGGCAAAGGCAGGCGTGATTTGCTCGAACCTGCCTGCGCCCACAGGCGGTGCGACTTCTCCGATGACGATTACGGGAAGCCTCGTGCAACAAAGCGCCGAGACTTTGGCTCTCCTTGTACTCGCGCAAATCGTCAACCCTGGGTGTGGAGTTGTTTATTGTGGAAGACTTGGAATGCTGGAGCCGCGCACAGGCTTGATCTGGGGCGGCGTGGAACTTGGCTTATCCTCCGCTGGCACGGTTCAACTGGGACATTATTACGGATTCGCGGTCAACGTATACGGATTCTCAACGAACGCGCACACGCTCGACGCGCAGAACGCGTTTGAGCGCGGACTCAACGCGACGATCCCTGCTTTGGCGGGCGCGGATGAACTCTCGGGCATCGGCGAAATGGAAGCAGGCGTGATGGGCTCGTATGCTCAGATGGTGCTGGACAATGAACTCGTTGGAAGCGTGATGCGTTTACGCAAAGGCTTATCTGCAGATGTGGAACATCTGGCGGTCGAGATCATCGGCAACGTTATGGATGGCACACGTAATTATCTGGGACAAAAACATACATTGAAACATCTCAGGGCCGGCGAACTGGCATTGACCAAACTCGCTGAACGCAATTCATGGGATACATGGGAGGAAAAATTCGAGCGCAAAGGTATGGCAGATTACGCCACTGCCGAAGCAGAAAGACTTTTACGTGAACACGTTGTCCCGCCGCTGGAACCACAACAGGAAAAGGAATTGGATAGAATCATGGCGGCGGCTGAAAAGGAAATGATCAAGCCGAAGAAGCAACATATATATTCGCGTTGAGCGGAGGAGCGTTCGTTGCTCCGCAGTCGAAGCGCATAATTTGAAAGTACCTGCGCTTCGACTGCGTTCGCCTATTGGCTCACTCCGCTCAGCGCAAAGAAATAAATGGAGAACAACATGCTCAAACAATCACATGCAATTTCAGAAGAACTAATCGAATGGCGGCGCGATTTTCACATGCACCCCGAAATTGGATTCGAAGTCAGCCGCACCGCGGGAATCGTCGCGGAGGAGCTGGAAAAGATGGGGTACAGAGTCAGGCGCGGAGTCGGTAAGACAGGAGTCATCGCAGAGATAGGTGATGGCGGCAAAATGGTCGCCATCCGAGCAGACATGGACGCGCTCCCCATCCTTGAGATGAACGAGTCAGAATATGTTTCTCAAAACAAAGGCGCGATGCACGCCTGCGGGCATGACTCGCATACTGCAATGGCACTCGGCGCGGCATTATTGTTATCAAAAGAGAAATTACCTGGGCGCGTTCGATTCCTCTTCCAACCCTGTGAAGAGACAGCCGATGAGGAAGGTAAGAGCGGCGCGCAACGAATGTCCGCGGAAGGCGCGATGGACGGAGTGGATTACGTCATTGCCCAACACGTTGACCCAGCCATGCCCGTCGGCAGGATCGGCATCAATGCGGGACCATCTTCGGGCGGGGTCGATTCGTGGTACGGAGTGATCAAAGGTAAGGGCGGGCATGGAGCGCATCCGAATAAAACGATTGATCCATTTTATCTGCTGGCGCATATCATCCTGGCATTGAATGGCATCGTCTCGCGCAGGATCAATCCGTTTGAGCCCGCTGTGGTCAGTGTCGGATCGATCAGCGGCGGGTTTACAGAGAACGTCATCCCTGAAAGTGTGAAAATCACTGGAACATTGCGCTACACCGATGAGAGCGTTCATCAACAAATTCATACAGAGATCAAGCGCGCCTTTGAAGTGGCAAAAGCGCTCGGCGGAGATTATGATCTCAAATTTGAAATCGGCGGTCCGCCGATGATTAATGATGAAATGGTATCGAATGTCATCGAAAAGGCCGGGAAGGATTTGTTGGGCGTGAAAAATGTAACTGAAATTGAAAAAACACTCGGCGCGGAGGACTTTGGAGAATTCATGAAGCACGCGGCTGGCGCGATGTTCACGCTGGGAACACAAAAGAAAGGGCACGAGGAGTTTCTTCTTCATCATCCCAGGTTCGATATCGACGAACGCGCCATGCCGATTGGGACAGCCATGCTCACAGAAACCGCTTTGAGGTTCTTGCGCGGCGAGGTATAGAATTTTGCGAACCGCGTTTTAGTATAAGATCCGACAGCTTGCCGTCGGACTCCAGAGTCAAAACATCCCGCGTCATGATAATGCGGGATGTTTGCGCTCTTATCGCTATGGCACCTGTCACTATTCGAAAGCCATTCCTCCTCATTTGGCTTGACAGGATATTGACCCGGATTGGAGATAAATTACTGCAAGCAAATGCCCTACTAATAAGACTGCTTTTGGCGAATGAAACGAGAATCTCCAAACCAGGGCGGCGGAAGGCATCCATTCATCCGCGTGTCTTATTCAGGTAAGAATGGTAGGGGACGATCATCAGAAACCCGATGGCAATGATGAGTTGACCAATCAGCACACCGCCTGCCTGCCAAGGACCAAAATACGGAACATTCGGAAATGGTTGTGACCCCAAGCCGAATATATCCGCCATGCCGGTAAAGACCGCGATTACGTAGCCTGTTCCGACCAACCGCGATCCAATATCCGCGAGGATGCTGCGCTGCTCGTTCCCCCACAGCGCAGAAAGACCGACATATCCACCTGCGCAGATCAACGCCAGCCCAATCAGGAAAACCGCGATCTGCACGAATCCAACAACGGGACTCCTATCCCAGCCGAACCAATTGGGTTTCGCCCCGACAGCAAATATGAGCAGACCAACGCCAACTGTGATCAGACTGAAACGAATCCGCAAATTGGAGATGGGGAATGCAGGTTCAACGCTCATACGGGCAAATGTTCTCTAACGAATCTCAGCCAATTGCCGCCCAGGATGTTCTCCGCGTCGGATTCGCTGTACCCGCGCCCGATCAATTTGGATGCGATAATCTGCAAATCGGCAATCGAATCCAACTCAGGGGGAATGGATTGCAGACCAAAGCCGCCGTCAAAATCCGTGCCGATCCCCGCGTGAAGTGAATTACCCGCCAATTGACAAATATGATCAATGTGCGCGATCAACACTTCCAACGGCACCTCTTCACGGCGGCTTCCACTGTCCCGTTTCCATCCAACTTTGAGAAATGCGTTAAATGGAATTAAGCCAATGACGCCATTCCGTTCGATCAAGCCGCGAATGACGCGGTCGGGCAGGTGGCGGTTTGTATCCGCGCCCTGCATGAGCGCCGCGCAGTTTGCATGTGTTGCCATGACGGGACCCCCGTACCGATCCAGTGATTCGAGCGCGGCGGCTTCGTCCATGTGGCTGAGATCGAGCATGAAGTTGTAATCAGCCATTGCAGAAATTAATTGGCGGCCCTCCTCAGTCAAGGGACCTGGCTCACCTGTGCTGCCACAATAACGCGTCCCCGACCATGCCAGGCCGATCATACGCAAGCCCCACTCCCACCATTCACTTAGTTCATGCGGGGAACGAATGCCATCCGCGCCTTCCATGAGATAGATCAAGCCAACGGGGTGGCCCTCGTCATTCTGTGGAGGCGTGGACCAATGCTCAATAACGGAATTAAGTTCCTTCGTCGAGGAAATGAGGCGGAATTTGTCCGGGTGAGAATCCGCCAATTTGCGATAGAGCATGATCTGGTCCCGATAGAGGCGGTGCGCGGATTCGTAATCTGCATAAAAAACTGCGTCCGCTATTTCCTTCTTTTTCGCGGGCGCCGCAAACAGCGTCGAGAAAACGACTGCCACCTGCCCGCGCTGATACTCGTGCCAGCCAACGGTGGAATCGCCGTTGCGTTCAGGCGTTTGGGTGCCTGCTTCGAGCCGACGCGTTTCAACGACGGAGCGCGTATAGTCGCGTCCATAGGTGAGCATGTTCCATGCGAGGTCTTGATGTGAATCGATGACGAGGGGCATAGTGGTGAAAGAGCGTCCTGCTTTGGCGGGACGCTCTTTGTTGCAAATCAGGCTTCTGTGTTTTCCGCAGTCGATTCCCCGGGGGGCGGGTCAGAAGCTTCAGGGGATTCAAAGGGTTCGGGCTCATCCTCTGTGTCAAATTCCGCGGTCAGTAGTTTGAAATCCTTGTCAGCAAAATCCGCTGAATCCACTTTGCGGAGGCTCAAACCGATACGATGCTGTTCGGGGTCAATGCGAATGACGCGCAGACTCTTGACCTCGCCTTCCTTGAGGACCTCCTTCGGATGTTCGATGCGATGTTCGGCAATCTCGGAAATGTGAATGAGTCCTTCGATGTCACCTTCAAGGCGGGCAAATGCGCCGAATTTGGTCAGGCGCGTGATAACGCCTTCCACCAACTGGCCGACGCTGTATTTTTCCACACGCGACTTCCAGGGGTCACTCTGCAAAGCGCGGACGGATAGCCCGATGCGCTTCTTTTCGCGATCCACATTGATGACTTTCACTTTGAGTTCCTGCCCCACTTCCAGCACTTCGCGGGGATGCTCGATATGATCCCACGAAAGTTCGGAAAGATGGACGAGACCATCCGCGCCGTTGACGTTGATGAACGCGCCGAAATTTGCCAGGCTCGTGACACGGCCCGTATATACCTTGCCTTCTTCGAGTTCTTCGATGACGCGCTCTTTGATGGACTGACGCGATTCAGTGCTTGCCGCGCGTTCTGAAAGGATCAGTCGGCGGCGTTCGCGGTCCACTTCGATGACACGCACAGTAATCGGCTGTCCGATCATTTTCTGCCAGCGTTGTTCGGGTGTATCGCCTGTGGATTGACTGCGGCGCATGGCGCTGATTTGGGAAGATGGCACAAACCCGCGCAAGCCTTCCACCCCAACGATCAACCCGCCCTTGTTGAAGCCAATGATCTTGCTGTCAACCACGTTATCACCCTCAAGCAATTTCTCCACATTCTCCCATGAGATTTGCTCCTGCGCGCGTTTGAATGAAAGGACAACGTTGCCATTCTCGTCTTCAGGATTGATTACAAAGACATGAACTTCCTCGCCCACCTTAAGCGGTTCACGTTCTTCAGCGGACAATTGATCCAATTCACGACCAGAAATCACTCCCTCAGATTTGGCGCCAATACTGACAAGGATTTGACTGGGACCTACGCTTGCAATCACTCCTGTGCGAATTTCGCCCGACTGAGGCAAATCAACATTTAGATCCTGCTCATTAAGCAAAGACTCCATGGTTTGATTGTTGTTATGTTGTTCTCCCTGCTGATGAGCATCGCTCCCCTGAGCGGGCAGGGCTTGATTCTGATCTGTCACTTGAGACTCCAATTAAGAAAAATGTAGGGAGATTATACAGTTGATTGTAGAAGTTTGCAACCCACTATTTGAGTGGCTCGCATATTATCCCCTTTGGGGAATAACAAAACACGCGTTATAATCCCCGTTTGGAGTTGACAAATGCCATCTATTTTTCCATTTACCGCCATCGTAGGACAGGAGCGCATGAGACGCGCGCTCATCTTGAATGCTGTTGACACGCGCATCGGCGGCGTGCTTATTCGCGGCGAACGCGGCACCGCAAAATCCACCGCGGCGCGCGCATTAGCCGCCCTGCTTCCGAAAGTAAAAGTTGTTGATGACTGCCGCTTCGGCTGTGACCCCGATAAGCCAAACACCTGGTGCACGGAATGCAAGGAGCGTTTTGACGGGAAAAAGTCGCTCCCCTCTCACATCCGAACCACCTCCTTCGTAAACCTGCCTGTGTCCGCGACAGAAGACCGCGTGGTGGGAACGTTGGATATCGAGCAAGCCATTCAAAAAGGCGAACGCCACTTCGAACCAGGCGTGCTTGCCTCCGCAAACCGCGGCCTGCTTTACATTGACGAAGTGAACCTGCTCGACGACCACGTTGTGGATGTATTACTGGATTCCGCCGCAATGGGCGTGAATATGGTCGAGCGCGAGGGTATCTCCTTTGTGCATCCCGCCCGCTTCATTCTCGTCGGGACAATGAATCCCGAAGAAGGAGAGCTTCGCCCCCAATTGCTGGACCGCTTCGCCCTCTCGGTTGACATTGTGGGAATCCGCGCGGCGCGTGAACGCGTGCTTATCATGGAACGCAATCTCGGCTTCGAACAGGATGCCGATACTTTTCGGAATACATTCATGCCGAAAGAGGAAGAACTCTCGCACCAGATCGAACGCGGACGCGAACTTGTGGGGCAAGTGACTCACACCAGCCGCGACCTGCTTTCCATCGCCGCGCTGACCGCGTCGTTGAATGTGGATGGTCACCGCGCGGATTTGGTCATCCTCAAAGCCGCGCGCGCGCAAGCCGCATTCGAAGGGCGCACAAAGATCAACGATCACGATATCGCCCTTGCAGCGGAACTGGCTCTCCCCCACCGCATCAAACGGACCCCCTTCCAGCAAGCCGAGATGACAACCGAGCAACTGCAAGAGCGCATCGAACAGTTGGCGGGTCAATCGGTGCCAAGCGAAGCGGAATCTGAAGAGTCCGAATCGCAAGAAGGCAAATCAGAGGAAAAAAAAACTTAAAACTTGAAGATGAGCGCGAGGAGGGTAAACAGGAAGGCAAGCCCGAGCAGATGCCGCAGGATGTGTTTGCGAATACGAATGCGAATTGGTGGGAGGGTGGACAGAAAGTCAAGCCTGGCGAAAAGTTCCAGCCGCGCAAGTTGAACACGCCGCTCGACAAACTGGCGCGCAAACACGCGGGCAGACGTTCGCTCACCAAGACCGAGCGCAAGCATGGACGCTACATCAAGGCGCGCCCCGCAGGTGAAAAGAAGGACGACATCGCCTTCGATGCCACGTTCCGCGCCGCGGCGCCCTTCCAAAAGAAGCGCGAAGAGAAACGAAAAAAACTTGCTTTTGCAATTGAAAAGGGCGACCTGCAACGCAAGATACGCGTGAAGCGCGTGGCGAATCTGGTTTTGTTTCTGGTGGATGCTTCGTGGTCTATGGCAGTCGCGGAGCGCATGAACGCGACGAAGGGCGCGATATTGTCCTTGCTCACAGATGCTTATCAACGAAGAGACCGTGTGGGCTTGATCGTCTTTCAAAAAGATCGCGCGACTCTTGTCCTCCCTCCAACCAATTCTGTGCAACTCGCCCAACGCGCGTTAATGGATATTCCCGTCGGCGGTAAGACTCCTCTCTCCGCGGGGCTGTTCCTCGCAGCAGATGTGTTACGGCAGGAAAAAACCCATCACCCCGATATCGAACCGCTTCTCATCGTGCTGACCGATGGGGCGGGTAACGTCTCAATTGGCGCGTTGCCTCCCCAGGAGGAATCCTATCGATTCGCTGAATTGATCGCGAATGAGAAGATCAAGAGCATCGTCATCAATATGGAACATGCCGCCTTCGACCAGGGACTCGCGCAACAACTGGCGAATCATCTCAAAGCGCCATGTTACGCGCTGAGTGAGTTGAAAGCCGAGAATTTGTATCACACGGTGAAAGAGGAAATGGCAAAGCCAATGAAGAAGTAGCAGAGGGTGCGTCGCACTTTGCTGAATGGGATAAATCCTATCGAGGGGAAAAGTCAGATTCAGTAGATTCTTCTATCGGGAAGGTGCGACGCACTCGCGTTATAATAATCACGATGAACCATCTTCCTGTTCCTCCAGCCATCGCTAAAATTGCGCCAGACGGAATTCTGTCAGCGCGTCAAAAACGGCACTTCATGATCAGCATGCTGAAACGACGCGTGCGCCCCGGCACAGGCAGCGGCGCTGAATTTATGAGAAGGAGAACCGCAATGAATCCCTGGCCCGATTTGCGTCCCATTCTGCAGGGAATTGACTGGGTCATCGTCGGCGGTGTTGCTACACGAGCGTACATGCCCGAACGCATGACAAAAGACCTGGATATTTTGGCACACCAAAACGATAAGGACGCCATCCTTGCAAGATTGCAACAGGCAGGGTATCAAATTATCGAACGCCTTGCAATCCCCGGACATTCATTACGCTCGCCCGAGGGTGTTGAAGTGGACGTGCTGTTTGGGGATGATGCATGGCTCAAGGAAGCATTAGCCCGGCCCGTGCGCGACCCGACAGGGTATCCTGTGATCGGCCTGCCATATCTCATCCTCTTGAAAATGGGAGCGCAACGCGCCCAGGATTGGGCAGATGTTTCACGTATGTTGGGGCTGGCATCGGATCCCGAATTGGATAATGTGCGCGCAGTGGTTGCGCAGTACACACCGGAAGACAGCGAAGACCTGGAGTCGCTGATCTTCATTGGCAAGCAGGAACTATGAGAATGTGGCAAGACCGATGAAGAAACAGCAAACATCGTTTATCCAAAAACCGAAGTGACAGTCACCTTCGCGAAGCACCCTGTGGGTGAAGGTGACTGTCACTTTTTGTTTAGGAGGGTGCGTCGCACCTTGCAAAACGGGACAAGACTCATCAAGGATACGAATCTGATTAAGCAGATTCGCTTGTCGGGCGGGTGCGACGCACTCGCGCGGTGAAAGATGAGATGGCAAAACCGATGAAGAAGTAATAACGAGTGTTGTATAATTAATCACATGGCAACTCCTGTTTCAGATTTATCACCCGCTTCGCTCGCTCAATACAGACGCACAGCAATCAGCCGCCAAAAAACTCACGTTTCGAAAACCAAGGTGCGGATGAAGAAAGCGTGGAGACTTGCTCGAAAAGCGGCAAAAATATTGCGTGAGCAATATCACGCTGAACGGGTGGCGGTCTTTGGTTCATTACTTCACGAAACACGTTTTACCCAGTGGTCGGATGTTGACATTGCCGCCTGGGGTATTCCACCCGAGCAAACTTTTCGAGCGATTGGTACAGTGATGGACCTGGACTCGTCGCTCGAAATCAATCTGGTAGATGTGAATACCTGCACACCATCCCTGTTGAAAGCGATAGAACAGGAAGCGGTGGATGTATGATCGAAAGTTATATCGTTCTGGCGGGACGCATCCGCAAGGAACTGGAGGATATTAAGCGTCTCGTTTCACGTGCCAACCGCGCTATAAAGACAGCGCGAAAGAATCCAAGAGACGCCGATCTCTACTTGGATTCGGCATCACTGAATATGCATGATGTGTATTCGGGTTTTGAGAGGATATTCAAACAGATCGCCGCCACTGTGGATGGAAATGTTCCAGACAATGCCGAATGGCACAGGGAATTGCTCGAACAAATGGGTTTGAATTTACCCAAAGTCAGACCGCCTGTCTTAAACTCCGAATCTATTGAACGGCTGGATGAATATTTACGATTTCGGCATGTTGTTCGTAACGTATACACATTTTCATTTGACCCTGAACGGATCGGGCGCCTTGTCAAAGAACTGGAAACAGTATACGAGCAGGTTCAAAACGAATTACTGGCGTTTGCAGATTTTCTTGAAAAGGTGGGAACCGAGTAAGGATTGTTGTCATACGGGGGACTCGCCCAACAACTGGCGAATCACCTCAAAGCGCCATGTTATGCGCTGAGCGAGTTGAAAGCCGAGAATTTGTATCACACGGTGAAAGAGGAAATGGCAAAGCCAATGAAGAAGTAGCAGAGGGTGCGTCGCACTTTGCTGAACGGGATAAAACTCATCGGACGCATTCATTCCCTTAATCAGATTCTTCCTTCGGGCCGGTGCGACGCACTCGCGCAGTGAAAGATGAAATGGCGAGGCCGATGAAGAAGTAAACAAATGCCCGATGCCAAGTTATCAATACAGGGCATCGGGCTATTTTATATTCGCCCGCATAAGCAGCGGACAGGAAGCATCGGCGCTCACTTCCTCAACGCTCACAACACATCCTTGAAGATGTTGCATTCTGGTTGAAGATAACTTTTGGAAGTAATCGGGAGCAACGAAAACCGATATTGTTGTTCGTGTTCGTTGGATTGTTCCTGTTGCGGTTGGCAGAACGGACGTTGTTATTGTTGTTGTTCCACGTGCCGCCCCGCAGCACTCCTCCGATGTCCCTGCACAACAAGCTGAATGCCTGAAGATGCCATTACAATTCGGGTGTGGTTCTCAACCAGCCTCCCAACAATTTTCCAATTTCCACCAAAATGCCAGCCGCAAAATGATATTGGGAAATACTGGTCAATTTACGCTGTTGCGACATACGGAAGTACAAACGCAATTTCTCCAACTCCACATCGGCTTGGATGAGTAGTTGTCGCTTTCTTTTAGTGGAACGCGTGGCTTCTATCAACAATTCGTAAAACGAAAATACGCTGTCTTCGAGGCGCTTCGCCATGCGGAAGCGTTCGCTTTTGGGGAATTTCTCCGTATGATTGAGAAGCCAGATGATAAAGTCTGTTGTTCTCGTAAAAATTGGGGACTGTTTCCTTTCATCCATCACTACCTCCGTAGATTCCAGCACGTGCAAGGATTGATCGTTTTAAACCCCAGGTATCGCCATAACCTGCATGATTCAGCCAACTTAATAAGCGGCAAGAAAAGTCCTTTTGAGTCAATTCTCCATTTTTCAACGATAGCAGCATACCTTTGAGACGCCGTTGAAATGCATAGCCATTTGCAGATTTCAGACGACGATGCTCAGGAAAGATGATAAACCCCAAAAATGGAACCCCAGAAGCAACTGGCCGTGGTTGGGCTCTGGTTTCATGCAAGGTCAGGCGCAAACTTTGAAGAAAGGAAATCACTTTATTTCGCCATTCGTTCAATATCGCTTTGTCATTCGCAAACAACAGAACATCGTCCACATAACGAATGTACGCATGGCACTTCAATATGCGTTTTGCATACTGGTCGAATTCATTCAAATAAACGTTCGCCCAATGTTGTGATGTAAGATTTCCGATGGGCAAACCGCGCGGCCGGTTGGCAGAAAACATGTTATCACCCGGGAAATAGATCATCTCATATTCGTCTGCCTGAACACCCGCTCCACTGGCGATGATTTTCTCTACTAACTTCATTACACTCTCATCTCCAATTGTACGAGATAAGATGGCGAGCAAGACTTCGTGGTCAATCGCAGGAAAAAACCGGCGAACATCCAAATGCATTACATAATCATGCCGTCTCAGAAAATAAGTGCAACGATCAAGAGCAGCATGCGTGCCCTTACCTTTACGATTGGCATAACTATCGAAGATAAATTGCCGCTCGAACAAAGGCTCAATTACATTCATCAAGGCATGATGAACTACACGGTCACGAAACGGCGCGGCACTGATCAAGCGTCTTTTTGGTTTCTGGATATAGAAATTGTGGTATTCTCCCGGCTGGTAGGTTTCATTTGTTAATTCTTGTTCCAGTTCGATCAAATTTTTTTCAAGATCATATTCAAAATATGCCGCCGCAGGTTTATACCGCTTTCCCCGAGCCGCTTGTTTGTACGCCATCCAAATATTCAATGGGCGGGTTATATTATCGTATAGATTGAAATACCGGTTTCCCATTTTTGCCTTGCTTCAGAAGATCAGAAAACCAGCATTCAGAAATTCAGAACTAAGGTGAGCGGGAGCAACGAAAACCGAGATCGTAGGTCCGAGTCCGTAGGATTGAACCTGAGGCGGAAGGCAGAACGGACGCAGTCAGCGTTGTTGTCCCACGAGCCGCCCCGCAGCACTCTCACGTCCGAAGAAGTCAAATTCTCGCGCCCATCGCCTGCCTTATAAGGATACGATTGATATAAACTGCTCACCCATTCCCAAACATTGCCTGCCATATCCAACGCGCCGTAAATACTTTTTCCATCGGGGTACGTACCGACTGCTGTTGTATCACCCACATTGTTATTGTAATTCAGCAAAGTATCTTTGGGGTCAGCATTGCCCCACGGGTAAATATTGCCATTTGTGCCGCGCGCGGCTTTTTCCCACTCGGCTTCGGTGGGTAATCTTCTGCCTGCCCAAGCGCAATAAGCAAGCGCATCATTCCATGAAACATAGATTACTGGATGATTAGCATAATTACTATCATCGAAACGATTTGTATTTGATGGCGAGTTGCATTGATTCGCATCTACACACTTTGCGTACATGGCGTTGGTCACTTCGGTCTGGTCAATCCAGAAGGCATCCAGAGTAACTTTGTGAACTGGCTTTTCATCTGACTCACCATTATCACTACCCATCGTGAATTCGCCAGCAGGGACGTAGACCAGGGTCATGCCATCTTTGCCTTTGATGGTTGAGCCAATGCCAAGTGTAGGAGTTGGAGGAATAGCTGTTTCGGTAGGCAAGGGCGTTTCGGTTGCAATCGGTTGCGATGTATCTGTCGCTCCTTGTGTTAATAGAGCTGAACTCGTCTGCGTATTTGCTGAGAGGGCGCAACGGACACCAGCGTTGTCGTCTGCATTCCTCGGGTTGTCCCTGCCGCGGAAGGCAGAATGGATGTAGATATCGTTGACGTACCACGAGCCGCCCCGCAGCACGCGGTATTGTCCACTGGCGGGACCCTGCGGGTTAGCGGCGTTCGCTCCAAATGTTGCGTAATAATTTGCGTCATACCAGTCCGCCACCCACTCCCAAACACTGCCGGCCATGTCCAGCGCGCCATAGGGGCTTTGGCTGTTTTCGTAAACACCAGCTTTTGCTGTGTCGCCTACACAGGCGCTGTTTCCGTTATCTTTGCCGAAATAATTCGCAAAAGAACAATCAATCGAATCACCCCATGGATAATTATGCTTTATTTGATTCTTCTCATCCCAACTGGCCGCTTTCTCCCATTCGGCTTCAGTAGGCAATCTCCGCTCCGCCCACGAACAATATATGGCCGCAGCATCCCATGAGACATAGACTACAGGGTAACCAGCGAACTCGGTGTTGTCAAAGTAACTTTCGCGCGTCTGTGACGTAATTGAATTTGGCGGGTCACAATTACCTTCCTGTACACATTTGGCATACATAGCATTCGTGACTTCAGTCTTATCTATCCAGAAGGCTTTCAAAATAACTTTATGAACTGGTTTTTCATCTGACGCACCGTTCTCACTTCCCATTGTGAATTCGCCAGCGGGAACGTAAAGGAGGGTCATACCATCTTTGCCAGTCATAGTTGAGCCGATATCAAACGCAGGGTTTGGAGGAATCGACGTTTGAGTTGATGAGGGCCTATTTATATTTCTCAAAAGAACCTCACCTCCCCAAATCGAAAGAGTGATCACGAACAAGGCGCCAACGATCAATCCAATCAGGCGCGGGTTGAATTTGGTTAAATCTATTTTTGGCTGAGGAACTGGCTTTATCTCTGTTTGCGTTGGTTTCGGTCGCAATTCTCGTTCCAGTTCCTGTATCTTTATGTCAACGCGCGGAAAAATCGGGTCAATCCTTTTTATCTTGTAGTAAATTTGCAGGGCATTCCAAAAATCACCTTTCAACTCATATTGAATGGCCTGGCTTAATAAGTCTTCCAACTCTGTCTTCTTTTCAGTCGAACTCGTGGTCTGTCCTTCTGTTGACTTTTCTTTTGAAATCTCAATGGGATACGGCGCGGGCTGGTCTGATGAAAGCCCGCGAGTAATCAAGGTCTCATTAGCAGTTTTACGTAGAGTCAGGCTATCATCGTTCTCCGCAATCTCGCGCAATTTCTCCTGGGCGGCGCGCGCCAAGCCTAAATGTTTGCCGTCCAACAAACTGATCAAATCTTGAATGCCCGCTCTACGGACACTTGAGCTCGGATGGGAAAGCATTTCAAGTAACTCAGAGGGTAAAGGCGCAGGCTTTACATCGCGCGGTTTCAAATTCTCGCGCAGGACAATATCGCCCTGTTGCTTGTAAGACCATTTACCGGGTGTCTGTTTTGGCGTTCGGCGCACAACCTGTTCGTAGGCATAATCATAAAGTTCGTCCACGTCAATGCGGCCATCGCTATTTCGATCCGCTTCGCCCTTGAGCCCTTCGATCAGAAAATGCGTGAAGACGGATTTCTGTGTATCACCGATGACCTTATCCCCTTCCCATGCATATTGCGTTGCGTCAGTGGCAGTCAGCACAACGCGCCCGAATCCACTGCCCTCGAAGGCTGTTGCAATCCCCATGCTTTTTCCCACAGCAGAAGCAGATTTACTTCCATACGCAAACGCGCCGCTGTTACAGCAGTCCAAAATCAATAACTGCCGTTGTGATCGGCTGTTGTTCATGGATTGAGTTACAAACTCAGCGGGGATACCGCTGGCATCGAGAATGTTCATTTCGGTATCGTTCGCCGCGAGGAATAATTGTCCCACTTCGTTGCGCACACCATGACCGGAGAAATAAAGCAATAATAGATCGTCGCGTTTGCGCTCTGCAAAGAAGCGGGCGATGGAACGGCGGGTTTTGCTTTCCCCTTCATTCAACAAAATCTGCACATCATCAAACGCGGCAAGGTCAGGCTCGCGCAAAACGTGGGCAAATTCCTCCGCGTCTTTACCAGGCGCGGTGAGTTTTGCGAAACTCGCATCCTGATAATCCGTATTGGCGATGACGAGCGCGAATTTGGAAGTCATCCTGGTCGCCTCTTCAAATGGGTAATGACTATTCACGAAAGAGATTCGTAGTGGCGACTTCAGTCGCTTTTTGCCCAACGACTAAAGTCGTTACTACGTTTTCTTGATCTATGGATGATGAAATTATACGACGAAACCCCCATCCGTTCCTTTCAAATGTGGGACAAATTGGCAATTTGCCCGACCATTGTTTCAACAACTCTTCGGCCATCTGCTCAGAAACTTGAACCGCGATCACCTATTCACATGCGTCTCAATGCCAGCATCGTCAGGTCATCTGCGGGAGGCATATCCTGCGCAAATTTATTTAGCGTTTGTGTTCGTCCCACTTTGCGCGAGGACCATCAAACAGGATCGAGACTGTATTCAGAATGTTCCTGCCAATAATCCCCATAGACTGATCACTCAATAGGAATTGACCTGAAAACTTCCTGCCCAGAAAAATCATTTCGAGTTGAACCATTTGAACGAGTTTTGATTCCCCATCAAAGCCTTGCACTTCATAGGCTTCATCATCCGTTGACTCAATGCCCAGCCTCTCCACGTACTCATGCGGCAATAGGGTAACGTCCGCGCCTGTGTCAATCAACATCGGCACGTCAGATAATGAAACGCCGGTTGCGGGATGACGCAAGGTCACGTAAGCAACTGGCGCAGGCGGCTCAAAGTTTTCAGCGTCGTATTTCGGCACAGACTTACTCTTTGCTGACCTTCATTTTGAAATCAGAGGCTTGCTTGCGGTGAGCCAGGCGCGGCGTTAATACGCGGGCAGTTTTCTTTTTCTCTGCTTGCAACTCAGGAACAATCACATATACTTTTATATTTTCAGGCAAACGCACGCCAGGTTTCAAACGGATTTTGCCTTTTTCCACAACACCTTCGTAAGTTGTAACGGCCATAAGAACCTCTCTTGCATCCAGAATCGACGAATTTCATTTTATCACATGCGTCTCAATGCCAGCATCGTCAGGTCATCTGCGGGAGGCATATCCTGAACAAAGTTCAAGAGGGATTTTTCAACCACGTCCAGCAAATTAGAAGCAGACGCGCATTGATCGGAAGTGATCGCATCCGTGAGGCGCGTTTCACCGTAGAACTCGCCTTCCGCGTTGAATGATTCAGTCAAGCCGTCCGTGTAGAGCAATACATTATCACCCACTTCAAGTTTTATTGTGCGCTGTTCAACAGGGTCACCGACAACTACACCCAGGGCAATCGCGGTGCGGGTCAGTCTTTCGATACTGCCATCCCCTTTCACCCACAAGGGTGGGTTGTGTCCCGCGTTGACGTAGGTGAATTCGCCCTTCTCAATATCAAGAACCGCGTATACCGCCGTCACGAACATGCCCTGACGCGTATCGGGGATGAGCAGGTCATTGACGCGTTTCATCGCCTCAGCCGGAGAGTCGCTTTCGATAACGGCGGCATGTACGAGTGTGCGCGTGAGCGCCATGAAGAGTGCGGCGGGAACGCCCTTGTCCGCGACATCCGCAATGAAGAGGCCGAGTCGCTTGTCGGGTAGATAGAATACGTCGTAGAAATCGCCGCCCACTTGCCGGGCGGTCTTCCAACGTGCCGCGAAGTCCCAGCCGTCAATCTGCGGTAGCGACTCGGGGATGAAGGTCTGCTGGATTTGCCGCGCCAACTGCACTTCCGTTTCGAGGCGTTCGCGCGCGACCATTTCTTTTTGCAACAGATCGTTCTGAATGGCAAGCGCGGCTTGCTGCGCGATGCCGGTAATGATCTCAAGCCTGCGGGCGCGGAAACGCAAACCGCCTGCGGCTTCTTCGATCATCATCACGCCGTATAGATCATCCCTGACCGCAATGGGGACCGCGAACAGTAACGCGCCAGAGCCTCCAAGACTGACATAGTGGGCTGGGTCAACCGCGAGCCATGCCTTCAAGCCGCCCTGCCCACCGAGCGGGCATGCAAGCAAACCCGCCGCGCTGCGGCATGCATCCAGAAAAGCGAATTCGCCGGGCGCGAAGGACCGCTCCCAAAACATATTTTCATCTTCGTCACTGAGACCGTATTCCTGCGAGGGACGGAAGGTCTCCTTCGCCGCGTCCCATTGATATAACGCGGCGCGTTCGACCCCGACGAGGATCGGCATGATACGGATGATCGTCCCCAGAATTTCATCGAGATCGTTCAAGCTGACAATCGCCTGCGCCACCTGCAACAATGCGGCGGAGGCGTAAGCCTGTTCCTGCGCGGCATCATATAAACGCGCGTTCTCGATGGCGACCGCGGCGTAACTGGCGAATGTCATTGTCATGGTCTGCGCCTCGTGGCCGTACCTGCCCGGCGTGCTGTGCACAAGCGTAATCACACCCAAAGACTGATCGCCAATGCGCAACGGCACAGCCAGGCCCGAATAATTCTTATCGAAGCCCGCCGCCAGACCTGAAACCCAAACAGGATCTGACGGTTTGCGAATCTGCGGACTGTCTGAATGGACCACCCTCATCAACGCTTCATAGGATTCGGGCGAATTGTAGAGCGTCTTTTCCAAAAGGTCTTCGTCAAAGTTATGGCTGGCGGCGAGGTACAGTTCATCATCTTCCAAGAGCCAGATCGCGGAAATGTCAACGGACAGGTTGCGATCCAACTCGGCAAGGATGGCTTCAAGCACGTCGTCCACATCTGCATCGGCTGAGATCAAGCCCGCCACTTCGCGCAAGCCATCCGCCACCTGCCGTCTCCATTTTTCGGAACGATACAAGTCGGCGTTATGTATCGCGACCGCAATGTTATCGGCAACCGCTTCAAAGATCACATGGTCGTCTTCGGTAAACGCGTTGGTCTTGGTCGATTGAATATCGAGCACGCCGACAACTTTCTGGTCGTAAAGAAGCGGCACGCAAAGTTCCGATTTTGTATCCTGCGGTGGACGGGGCGAAGCGCGGTAACGTTTATCCTTCTTCACGTTATTCACAAGCGCCACCTGCCCTGCGCGCGCCGCCCACGGAATGATGCCTTCGGGATCATCAAGCGAGAGAGTGTAGCCCGCCAACTCACTGCTCCGTTCGCCGCTCCCAGCCTGATATTCGATCAATCGCCGATTTGGATGCACCGTGAAGAGTTGGACATACGGATAACCAAACCTGTCATGGATCAGGTCCGCGACATCCGTCATCAATCCTCGCAACTCGAGCGACGAACTCACGCTCCTGCTGACTTCGGCAATCAACGTCAACTGGTCGGCGCGGTGGCGCAGATCGTGATAAAGCCATGTCCCCTCCACAGCCCGCGCAATCGAATCTGCCAGCGCGCCCAAAACCAGCAGGTCGTTCGGATGAAATGCATTCAATTGGTCGCTTTGCACATCCAGCGCGCCTAATACGCGATCCCCTATTTTGAGCGGGATGACGACTTCGGAACGCGTCTCCGGCAAACTATCCATGAACCGGTAACGCGCATCCTTCCGCACATTGGCGACGAGGACACGTTCCCCCTGCGCCGCGGCCTGCCCAATCAACCCCTGGCCCATCTCAACCTCCAGGGCGACCTTTGCCTTGCGTTTGCCTTTGCGCGGCGCCATGGCGCTCGAACGGAAGCGCATGGACGTTGAACGTTCGCGCAATGTAAATATGGCGACATAATAATAATGGAATGTCTGCTGGATTAACGCGGTGACGCGGCTGGCGAGTTCATCCAGATCAAGCACATTAGCGATCTGCGCGCTGACCTGGCTGACGAGATTCAATTGATTGAGTCTGAATCGTTCCACTGCCACGCGATGCGACGCGACCAAACTCACCGCGACAACGCCCGCAAGTCCCTCGAGCAAATTGAGTTCATCCCGCCTGAATTCGGGACCTTTTGGGCGCGTGACTTGCAGCGCTCCCAATATCATCCCCTGATCCCCAAGCGGGATGGCAGCCCACGCCGCGCGTGAAGCACCGTTCTTGGACTCGCTCTTCTTATTCGTGCGCAAGCCCCCTGATTTCAGGGAGCGCCGCATTCCCTGCGCCAAAGGCTGCGCCGGGAAAAGAGATTCTTCCTCCATGTTGGGCAGGCGGAACAAATTCTCGTGCAACCAGACGTCCACATCCCCCTCCACCAGGCGTGAGGTCATGGCAATGATGCGGTCGCGTTGCATGGCGAGGGATGGCGCGCTGAGTATCTGTTCTCCAAGGTTGGCAAGGTCGCGCCAATCGGACGAATGAGGAGAACGTGAAGCGGCTGTCATGCCGGTCACCTCTTGCGTTTGATCATGGTGAGGGTGTTGCTGTTCCTGCCAGGCTGTGAATCGTAATGGACTTCATCCATCAATTTGCGCATCAGGAAAATTCCCAATCCCCCAATTTTGCGTTCAGAAAGGTCGGCTTTCAAGTCGGGCATGGGGATTTCAGAAGGGTCGAAAGGTTCGCCGTGATCAACGAGAACGATCTTGATCGCGTTGCCCTGCATGCCGCAGGAAAGTTCGATGATCCCATTCGCTGAACCCTCGTATGCATGCTCGATGATGTTCGAAGCGGCTTCGTCCGTCGCGAGTTGGATGTTATAAACATCCTTATTGCCGAAGCCGGCTTCACGCGCGATGTTCGCAACAAAATCGCGCATCTCATCGAGGAATTCAAATTTCGCGGAAAATTGAACGGATTGCATTGGATAATTTAAAAGCCGCCTTAGCAATATACAGCTGAAGGCGGCATCTTTCCAAATACAGTATGCATTGCTACAACTTGTGCGGTGTGCGCAACCGTTAGAAATGACCCACAGCTAAAAGAGGATCGTCAAAGGTCTTGAAAAGCTCCGTAAAGCCGGCCAATTCAAGCGCCTCACGGATGCGCTCCGGAACAACTGCCAGCACAACCTCACCGCGATTGTAACGTTTGCTGTTACGTTGAGCGCCGAGCAGGGCGCGGAATCCCGCGCTGGACATGTATTCCAATCCGCTCATGTTCACAACCAGCTTATACTTGCCTCCATCGTTTGCGGCTTCAAGCGCCTGCGCCAACTGTGAAGCGGTGGCGCTATCCACCCTCCCTTTGACCGTGATCATATCGCAATGTTTGAACTCTTGAACCGTGATCTCCATAGAACATCCTCCAGGTTGAAAGATAGGGCGCTGAATGTCAAAATTATATCACGAGAATTTATCTGTCCGCGTCAAGTTCCGCTCGCGGCAATTTTTGAATATCCCGGCTCGCAGTACTATACCCCGAATGAGAACGGCGACAAACTACCCCAAAATGAAAAACGGGGTTAGAATGACAGAGGTAGATTTCAGCGAGTCTTTAGGAGAATCAAATGATTGGTGAGCCGATCCTGGTCATGCTCGTCGAAGATAATGTGGATCATGCCGAACTGGTGATACGCACCATGGAGGAACACCGCATCGCCAACAAAATCCGCCATTTTCTCGATGGGCAGTCGGCATTGGATTATTTGTTTTATCGCGGGGAGTACTCAGACCCGCATGAAAGTCCGCGCCCGCACTTGATCCTGTTGGATTTGCGCCTGCCGCGCGTGGACGGAATTGACGTGCTTCGAGCGATCAAGGAAGCTGACGATCTAAAGACAATCCCGGTTGTCGTGTTGACCACTTCCGAAGCCGAAAAGGATGTAGCCAGGGCATATTACAATCACGCCAATAGTTACCTGGTTAAACCGGTGGGGTTCGAGGAATTCAAAAAGTTGATGGACGATCTGGGCTTCTACTGGCTTGGCTGGAATACCAATCCAGAAATCAAAGAATAACCAACCAACCTGTAAAAATTCTGATTATGAATTCGCATGATGGATGATTCCATCCATATTCTATTAATCGAAGACGATCCTGCGCATGCAGAACTGATTCAACGCGCCTTTGAAAGCCGCGCGGCCGGGGTGCGCCTGGCGACCGCGCATACACTGGAAGAGGCGCGCGCTCACATCAGGGAATTCAAGCCAGCCCTCATCATTGCAGACTGGCGCCTGCCGGATGGCGACAGCAGTACGCTTCTTATTGAGGAACATGACGCCCCCTCGATACCCGTTATCATTATGACCAGTTTTGGAAGCGAACGCAACGCCGTGGACGCCATCAAAGCGGGGGCGCTGGATTACATCGTCAAGTCATCCGAGTCAATGACGGATATGCCGCACATTGCCGAACGCGCCATCCAGCAATGGAAGAGCCTGCTGGAACAGGAACGCATGCAGCAAATACTGGCGGAACGCGAATCTCAATTCCGCCTGCTGGCTGAAAATTCATCCGACATCATCTCCAGGCACGACATCAATGGAACATTCCTGTACGTCTCCCCGGCATGTCAGAACATATTGGGATATGCACCGGAAGAACTGATCGGTCAATCGGTCCTGTCATACATTCATCCTGATGACGCAATCTATCTTCAAGGGCTTTTATCGTCATCTTCATGGGATGATCCCACTGCGGCAATACCTTACCGCGCCCGCCGCAAGAATGATGAATATATCTGGCTGGAAACCACTGCCAAAGTTATTTACGATCAGGACAACCAGGCAATTGAAATTCAGGCTTCGTCGCGCGATATCACCGAACGCAAGGAAGCGCAGGTGGCTTTGCAGCGCGCTCATGAGGATCTGCGTGAAGCCTACGATAAAACCATCGAAGGCTGGGTCGTGGCGCTTGACCTGCGAGACCGCGAGACAGAGGGTCACACACAACGCGTCACAGAAATGACCGTCAGGCTGGCGCGTGAACTCGGACATACTGAAGAAGAGATCGTTCATATCCGCCGCGGCGCCCTACTGCACGACATGGGCAAAATGGGCATCCCCGATGAGATCCTGCAAAAGCCCGGTCCGCTCACAGATGAGGAGTGGGTGGTGATGCGCAAGCATCCGCAATATGCATACCAAATGCTCTCCCCCATCAGTTACCTTAACCAGGCATTGATCATTCCCTATTATCACCATGAACGCTGGGATGGCAGTGGATACCCTCACGGGCTGCAAGGCGAAGACATTCCGCTCTTCGCCCGATTCTTCGCAATCGTAGACGTATGGGACGCGCTCTCAAGTGACCGCCCATACCGAAAACGCATGCATCCCAAAGAAGTCGCCGAATATTTTGAGAGGGAAGCCGGGCGGCTCTTTGATGCGGATATTGTGCAAAAATTCCTGCCCCTGATAACAACCAAATAAAAAGAGATGGCGCTCAAAACGGGGTGTCACCGCACTTAAAGGTGGTTAGTTTGCCCATTGTTGGGCCAGTTGAAG
>CAZIYY010000012.1:0-12174 GCA_964543585.1 uncultured Anaerolinea sp.
TTCCTTTTGATGCAACGTTACCTTCAAAGTAACATTTTATCGTGAGGCATTACGCGGCTTTGGATGAAGGCGTCAGCCATTTTCAAAAGAGACTTTCAAAGTCCGAACATCCCTGCATCCTTGTAGTTGTCGGACAATCGTAGGGCAATCGTAGGTTACGCGTCAAGTACGTTTGAGTCCGCTGTGATAAATTTGAGCAGTAAGGTGATTTCTCTTCTCCTCCTTTCGTAGAGAACCGCGGTCGGCGTCCGCGGTTCTCGCAATTTAAAGGGCCGGAGGCATTATAATAACTCATCAATTCAAATTAAGAGGCTACTATGAGCGTACAAATCACCATCGTCGGTTTGGGCCAGGTGGGAAGTTCGATTGGGCTGGCTCTTGCAGAACAAAAATCAATCAAACGCGTGGGACACGATAAGGATTACCAGGTTGCCCGCGCTGCGCACAAAGCCGGCGCGGTGGATGAGACTAAAATCAACCTGCCGTCTTCGGTAAGCAATGCGAACGTCATCCTATTGTGCCTTCCATTAAATGAGATTCGGGAGACGCTGGAATTTATTGCGCCCGACCTGCAGGAAGGGACAGTGATCTTCGATACGGCTCCCGCGAAGGCGACAGTTGCCGCGTGGGTCAATGAGCTTATTCCTGAGGGACGCCATTACATCGGGCTGACTCCCGCCGCAGGCGCGACATATCTGCACGGAATCGACCTGGGCGTTGAATCTGCGCGCGCAGACTTGTTCAAAAATGGTTTATTCCTGGTGAGCGCGCGTTATGGAACGCCAGGGGAGGCTGTGAAACTTGCCACCGATCTGATTGAAATACTTGGCGCACAGGCCTTGTTCACCGATACAGTGGAAGCCGACGGCTTGCTGGCATCCACGCACGTATTACCCCAACTCGCCGCGGCGGCGCTACTCGACGCGACTGTGGACCAGCCAGGCTGGCGCGAAGCGCGCAAGATCGCGGCGCGTCCGTATGCGACTGCAACTGCCGCGCTTGCCTATCACGATGAAGCCGAATCGCTGGGTGAAGCCGCGCTGGGAAACCGCGAGAACGTTCTGCGCGTCCTCGATGCGTACATGTCCTCTTTGGAAAAACTTCGCGATGGAATTGAGGGTGGGGATAATAGAGCTGTCGTTGAATTTCTTGAAGATGCAGTCAAAGCCCGCGACCGCTGGCTTAACGAACGCACTAAGGCAGACTGGCAGAACTTTGAACAGGGCAAGGCGGATTCTTCCTTTGGCGAACGGCTCAATCACATGTTCTTCGGCAAATTAATGGAGCGCGGCAAGAAACGCAAATAGTTTTATAGTTCGTGGTCCTATAGCCTGTCTGAGTAATCATGCCCTATTATTGTTATATTGTTGAGTGCGCGGACGGGACGTACTATACCGGCTGGACTACCGACCCCAAACGCCGCGTTGCCACGCATAACCAGGGACACGGCGCGAAGTATACGAAAATGCGCCTGCCTGTGAGGCTGGTATATGTTGAAGAATTGCCTGATAGAAAATCCGCAATGAAGAGGGAAAACGCGATTAAGGGAATGAAGAGGGCTTTGAAGGCGAGGTTGATTGGCAATTCACAACACAGGATGCTCGCGTAAAACTCGAGCGGTTTTACCCTGTCACTGTTATATAAAATTCAAGTTTCCGCTCGTCTCATTATTTACCAAACTTTTTGGAATAAATTGCAGGCTAAATTTCCCGCTTTCGAGTTTAGATACGCATGTCAAACATGCGTGCGGCACTCTGTAGTGAAATAGTAGAACAGTGCCGGCCGCCTTGTTAATAAACAGAGTGCGGACACTTGTGCTGACCAAAGGCGTCGAAGTATCCGCACTCTTGTCTTTCTACATTTCCGGCAACTGATAATCCTTGTATTGCACTCTCAAGACTTTCTTATCGAACTTTCCCACGCTGGTCTTTGGCACGGCTTCGATGAATACGATGTCATCAGGCAGGTACATTTTATCGAAGCGCGTACGCAAATGATCGTAGATTTCCGCTTTCGTCAGGCTATCCTTGTAATCGGGTTTGGGAACAACACAGGCTAAAGGACGTTCCTGCCATTTGGGATGAGGCACCGCGATGACAGCCGCCTCGAGAACCTTGGGATGACCCATGATCGCGTTCTCCAAATCCTGACTCGAAATCCATTCGCCGCCACTTTTGACCAAATCCTTGGTGCGATCCACAATTTGCACGAAGCCTTCGGGGTCAATCGTAACCACGTCACCGGTGCGAAACCAGCCGTCCATGAATGAGTCGGGACTGCGTTCATCGTTGTAATAACTGCTGATGACCCAGGGGCCTTTCACTTGTAACTCGCCGAATGCCCTGCCATCCCATGGGATTTCCGTGCCTGAATCATCCACTGCGCGAATCTCCACGCCAGGGACTGCAGTACCCTGCTTGGCGCGAATGCTAAAGCGTTCTGATTCGCCCAAGTCAGCCTGATAACTCTTGAGACGGCTCACAGTGCCGAGGGGCGACATCTCAGTCATACCCCAGGCGTGCATTACGTTGAGTCCGTGTTTCTTATCGAAGGCTTCGATCATGGATTGCGGCGCGGCCGCCCCGCCGACGATCATGCCGCGCAGACTGCTCATGTCGTATTGTTCTTTTTCCAGCAAGCCAAGAATCCCAAGCCATAATGTGGGGACACCAGCAGTCAATGTCACTTTCTCCGCTTGAATTAATTCAGCGAGATCGCGCGGCTGTAAATGCGGACCTGGGAATACAAGTTTCGTCCCCAGCATGACAGTTGCGAATGGAGTTCCCCACGCCAGCACATGGAAAATGGGCACAACCGGCATGAAGACGTCGCGCTCCGAAAGCCCAAACGAGTCGGTCATACTCAAGCCCAAACTGTGCAGATAGATCGAACGATGCGAATACACCACACCCTTCGGGTTGCCGGTTGTTCCTGACGTATAACACATCGCCGCGGCATCGTTCTCCTGCAAATGGGGCCAGGGATATTCGGGGCTTGCAGAGTTCAACAGATCTTCGTAAGCGTAGACAGGGTTGAGAGTCGTACCTTCAGGGACTTTATCGCTCATCACCACAAAATGTTTAATACTTTTGAGTTGGGGGGCGAGTTTTTCGATGGCGGGCAGGAGCGAGGGATCAATGAAGAGAATCTGGTCATCGGCATGAGCGATGATGTAGGTTAATTGATCGGCAGGCAGGCGCAGGTTGAGCGGATGAAGTACTGCTCCCATACATGGCACCGCAAAATAGATTTCCAGATGGCGCGCATTGTTCCAGGCGAAGGTCGCCACGCGGTCGCCGCTTCTCACGCCCAGCTTCGCTAGTGCATTCGCGAGCCTCCCGACGCGCTCGGCCATCTGCTCATACGTGAAGCGTTCGAGACCTGGACCCGCTTTGGTGATAATTTCCTTTTTGGGGAAGAGCCGCCGCGCCCGATCCAGCAACGGCGTAATCGTAAGCTGATAATCCATCATCTGTCCTTGCATGGGGAGCCTCCTCTGGGATGAATGAAATGATTTGGACATCTATTTCAAGCGGAACAATATTCAGTTGTGTCTGTCGGATGAATTTATTATAGCACCGCTGTCAAGTCGCATAGATGGATTCACTTCTCAAGTCTTATCTCGTATGTGGCTAATAGTTCGGCGATCCTGGTAAGCCCAACTCGCGCTGCCATTTCACGCGGCGTTTCGTATTCGTCAATTCTCGTCCGCAGATGCGGATCTGCGCCCGCCTCAAGGAGGAGATCAACCGCGGATAAATTTCGTTCACTTACAGCCATGTGCAGGGATGTGTAATCGTTGATACCTCGTTGATTTGGATCGGCTCCAAACTGTAGGAGAAGTTTTAGGATGTCGAGCACATCGTTCCTGGTGGGCGAACCCGGCTGGGAGCGGCTGCACGACAAAGCCGCAATCAGCGGCGGAAAACCGGAGCGATCTGCCAGGTTTGGGTCTGCACCGATCTCGAGCAATGTACGAATGAATGCGAGTGGACTGTGATAGACCGCATACTCAAGGCAATGCCCAATAGTGATGGGCATGGGTCCATTGGGGATATGATCCGGTTCATCAACGGCGGCGCGCAAGGCAGTGAGATCGCCGTTGCGAAAGGCAGAGTCGATCTTCCTGAATTGTTCGTGCTCTGCGGATTGCTTGATGTTTGACTTCATGGTTTCATACGGTCTCTTAAGAGATTAGGCAGCAACTGCATAACTGCTTATGGATTAGTGAGGAAATGATACAACAACTACCATAATAAGTATTAGCATGCCTGTCAAGCCTGCACTCTTTCTTCTTTCATCTTTCCTCTCACTGCGCCGTATTCTCCTCCATCCACCAAAAGTAGATGACACGTCACAAACGATGAATCATCCAAAGCCAAAAACAACACTGCTTTGGCGATCTCTTCGGGTTTTTGGCGTCAAGCCAACTCGTCGGCAAATTCATGATTGACGTCGCGGTGATGAAGCTCATCTTCGCGGACTACGATGATCACATCACGCAAGTTCGCATCGGGCGCCAGTTTCCAGTAGTCAATGGCAATTTTGGGCGCGGGGACATTGGGGATAATCCCATTATCTATTTCAGCCAGGTATTCCGTGTAACTGTAGACCGCTTCCTCCTCGAAGTATCCCACGACACGATGCGCGGTTTTTGAGGAGACAAGGTAGAGCAGAAAGAAACCGTTGAAGAAAATTCCCTGGGCGAGCAGGATGATCAGTCGTTCGAGCGGCGTGGGTTGCGCGACGTGAATGAAGGTCATCAAGTGCATGCGTTCGTTCTCCGCTTCGTCCAGCAGTGTGCGAATCCAGCCGCGATCGCTTTCCATGCGGCGCAGGGCGCGCAGGTGCTGCAAGGCGCCGCCGACCATGCCCGGCACAGCGGCGACCGTTTCCAGCACAACCGCGCGGTGACCGTAGCGGCGGGCGAAAAATGTGTCAGCGAAGAAACGCGCAAACTTGGTGAAAGCGAGCGCAAACCGATCGGAAAAATTTTTTGGGTCGTGGTGCCGCCTAAGCGAAGTCTCATCAGACATGGTTATCCTCCGGTGGGATGGCTTCCTTCGAGCGCCTACATTGTACGCACTGGGTATTGATTGGTCAATCCGCGAAAGCCCCATCACGGAAGAGGACGCGCTGAATATGAAGAAGATGCGGATGAAATTAGAACTATCATTTCATAATCCTGTTCCTAAGGTTGTTGAGCAATTCATCCATTTTTGTAAGCCATTTCTCAAAAGACAAGATATAGTCTTCTTCAAGGCTTTTGCCTGTCTTAGGGTTTTTTAAATGAACTTGTCTATCTTCTACTCCTCCCACGAAAAACACTCTGGGAATACTATTTCTGTGCGTGGAATGATCTCTCATTTCTTTTGCATCATTGAGCCAGCTTCCTTGCGAGTTTTCCAAATTATGCAAATCATATAGCTCAGGGCTATCTACTCCTTTTTTCTTAAGCCAATCTTGCATGCTAGGCATTGTAACTTTGTGTACTGGTAGTTGACATCCGTAATAAAGATTCAATTCTTGCAAAAATGCGTCTCTGGCACCAAATAAATGAAATAAGAATGACTCCACATGTGAACGCTCGAAATCATCGCCCGACCCTTTTTGGGGATAGTGTAGTAATTCTTCAAGATGAATTCGGGCAAAACGTATTTTTGCTGCAGTTCTATCTTGTGCGTTTCTAAATTCTTGTTTCATGTTGACCATAACTATTTATTAGTAGCGAATAGAATACTTACTTCACAGTGTTTAGCATTTAAGTCAATCATCACTGCGCCGTATTGCCTCCATCCACCAGCAGTAAATGACCCGTCGTGAACGACGAATCATCCGAAGCCAAAAACAACACGGCTTTCGCGATCTCTTCGGGTTTGCCGAAGCGTCCCATAGGGAGATAATCGCTTGCTTTCTTCACAGCCTCCTCCAAACTCGCCGAGTCGGAATATTCAAAGTAATCTTTCTCGATCCAACGATCCACGAGCGTATCGCCGGGACAGACGGCGTTCACGCGGATGTTGTCGCGCGCGAAGTCAATTGCCATAGCTTTTGTCATCATGCCGATCGCGCCCTTGCTTACGATATAGGGAAACGCATCCTTGCCCGCTACCACCGACCAATCCGACCCGTTGTTGACGATCACGCCTCCGCCTTGTTGTTTCATAATTGGGATGACAAGTTTGCACATGCGCCATACCGCAGTCACATTGATGGCAATCGTCTCATTCCATATTTCATCAGATGTTGTTTCAGCAGTGCCTTCTGTGACGATGCCTGCGTTGTTAAACAGGATGTCGACGCGGTTGAACTGGGCAAGAGTCCGCTCGAGGACGCGGGAACAATCGTCGGCTTGGGAGTGATCCGCCTGGATGAATACGCAGCGCGCGCCCTTTTGCCTGATCTCATCTTCTAATCGCGCGCCCAACTCCGCGCGGCGTCCAGTGATGACAACATCCGCGCCTTCCTCTGCAAACAGCAACGCGGTTGCCTTGCCAATCCCTGATGTCGCGCCGGTGATGATTGCGACTTTGCCAGATAATTTGCCCATGTTACCTCCTATTCTAAGATCAGGATTCTCAGCCACGGATTACACAGATTTGCGCAGATTTTTTATTTCTTTCCGTGAGAATCCGTGAAATCTGTGGCAAAGAATCTACTGCCCGAAGAGCCTCCTGAATGCCTTGACAAGGTTATTATATTCGCAATAACATATTGGGTATGAATTCAACAAACCACATCAAAGCCATTTTCTTCGACCTCGACGGCACACTCCGTCACAGCGTTCCAACCGGCGATCAGATTCTAAATGAATATCTGATTGAACTTGGTCTCGGCATCAACCCTCAAGATCACTTGAACGCCATGCGCTGGGAATATAGTTACTGGGCGAACTCCGCCGACCTGCGCGACGACATCATTGCACATTCTGTCGACTCTGAAAATTTCTGGGTCGAATACACAAGGCGGCGACTCCTTGCGTTAAACTTTTCACCACGGCAATCCATTGACCTTGCGCCCAAAGTCTCCGCGCACATGGGCGAAACCTATAAACCCGCTAGCATTGTCCCCCAGGATGTGCGCCGGGTTCTCCCTGAATTGAAGCAGACAGGCTACGTCATGGCCGTCATCTCGAACCGCGACAAACCCTTTCAGGAAACAATGGACACACACAACCTCAGCGAATTCTTTTCTTTTTCGCTGGCGGGCGGGGAGGTGGATTCCTACAAGCCCGAGCCTGCCATCTTTGAACATGCCCTGCGACGCGCGAATGTGACCGCGCAGGAGACTGTCTACGTTGGCGACAATTATTTTGCGGACGTAATCGGCTCGCGTCGCGCGGGACTTAAACCTGTTCTCTACGACCCAAACGGAATCTTTCCCGATGCCGATTGTGTCACAATCAAATCCTTCGATGAGTTGATTTCTGTTCTCAAAGATATATAATGTAGATAATTCATGGATATGTCATTCTGAGCGACAGCGAAGAATCTCTTCCTTAGCACGCGAGACTCTCACCTGCACTGCACCAAACGTAGTGCGGTGCAAGTGTCGGTCGCAACCAACGCTCCCTCAGAGCGACATGCACGAAAGGAACTTCCTATGGCATGGGAACGTAAAATGATGCGGACCGTGCGGGTCCGTAACGAACAGAAGGTTGGCACATTGGCACGTTTGCTGGCGGCTGTCTCGAGCATGCAAGCGAGCGTTGGCAGTATCGAGTTGATCAATGAAACCGCCCACTCGGTGGTGCGCGACATCACCATCTATGCCGACGACACCGAGCATATGGATCATGTCATCGAAGCGATGCGCCATAACGAAGGGACGCGCGTGCTGGAGATCCGCGATGAGGTTCTCGCGCTGCATCATAAAGGCAAGATCGCCATTCGTTCGCGCCACCCCATAGATTCCATTGCCACCCTGCGCCGCGTCTATACGCCCGGCGTTGCTGAAGTCTGCCTGAAGATTGCAGATGACCCTGAACTGGCGCGGCTGTATACGAGCATCAGTCACATGGTTGCGATTGTTACTGATGGGACGGCGGTATTGGGACTTGGCGATATCGGTCCGCTTGCAGCCATGCCCTTGATGGAAGGCAAAGCCATGTTGATGGAAACGCTGGTGGGACTATCAGGCATGCCGATCCTGTTGAACACGAAAGACCCCGACGAAATCGTCCAGGCGGTATATGCCATCTCACCAACGTTTGCCGCGATCCAATTGGAGGATATTTCCGCGCCGCGTTGTTTTGAGATCGAAGAACGTTTGCAAGCTATGCTCGATATCCCCGTAATGCACGACGACCAGCATGGGACGGCGGTCGTCAGCATTGCCGCATTGATGGTTGCGGCGAAGCGCGCCGGCGTGGATATAGGCAAAGCCTCGATCGGTCAGATTGGCTTGGGCGCGGCGGGGAACGCGATTGGGAAGATGATCATGCGTCTCACTGGCAACCCGGTTTTGGGCGCAGACATGAGCGAGGGCGCGGTCGAACGGTTCACGCGCCTGGGCGGCACGAAATCCGATTTGAATGAGATCATGTCCGAGTGCGATATCGTCATCGCGGCAACACGCGCGCCGAATCTCATCAAGCCTGAAATGGTCCGCAAGGGGCAGGTTATCCTTGCATTATCAACAGAGATAGATCCCGAAGAAGCATTGGCGCGCGGCGCCGCGTTTGCCGCGGATGGAAAAGTGGTGAATAATGTGTTGGGATTCCCCGGCATCTTACGCGGCGCAGTGGATTCAAACGCGCCGCGCATCACGCACGAGATGTTGATCGCTGCGGTGGAAGCGCTTGTGAGCATGACGCCCGCGGGCGAACTCATGCCAAACCCGCTCGATAAGAAGGTACATCTTGAAGTGGCGCGCGCTGTCACCCAAACCGCTATCAAGCAGGGCATCGCGCGCGCGGAATACCCTCCTGATCTGCAGGGATGAGCGTTCTAAAACCCTGCCACGGATTTCACGAATTCTCACACAAAAGCCTGACTTGCAAAAGTCAGGCTTTTGATTTGGATCAAGGGTCAATCCGTGTAAATCTGTGGCTAAAAACCCGTAACGCGTATTACACTGTCTCTTTTATCAGTTCCTTCAACGTTGTTCCCAACCTCATCACGCCTTCGCGTATCGTCTCCGGCGATGAATACGAGAAGTTGATACGCATTGTATTGTCGCTCCCGCCTCTTGGGTGAAACCCCCCGCCTGGCACAAAGGCAACCTTTCTTTCCACTGCGCGTTTGAGAACCTCTGCCGCATCCATGCCCTCCGGCAGGATGCTCCACAGGAACATTCCGCCCTTTGGCTTGCGCCAGGTGACTTCGCGCGGGAACAGTTCATCCATCATTTCAAGCATGATATCGCGGCGTTCCTTATAGAGGGCGCGGATCACTTTGACATGTTCATCGAGGAATCCGCCTTTGCCGACCTCATAGGCAACATACTGGTTGAACGAGGCGGTGTGCAGGTCGGATGCTTGTTTGATCATCACCAGTTTGCGGATCACCTCAGGGGGTGCGATGACCCATGCCAGCCGCAGACCCGGCGCGAGCAGTTTGGAGAAGGTGCTTAGGTATATGACGTTGCCGCTGTAATGCATCCCGCCGTTAGGACCTCGAAACTCGCTGTCCAGCGCGACAACCGAGGGGATATGCTCGCCCTCATAGCGCAATTGACCGTATGGATCGTCTTCAATGATCGGCACGCCGTATTTATCCGCCAGTTCAATGAGTTTCTTGCGCCGTTCTAGGCTGAGGGTCGAGCCACTCGGGTTCTGAAAATTTGGCAGGATGTAAATGAACTTCGGTCCGATCCGAAGCGCCGCCTCCAGTTCATCCACGATCATGCCGTCCTCATCCGTGCGGACGGGGATATACTGTGCGCCGTAAGAATTCCATGCCTGCAAGGCGCCGAGATAGGTGGGCGATTCAACCACAATGTAATCGCCGCGGTTGATGAACAACCGTCCGATAAAATCCAGCGCCTGTTGCGAACCAGACGTGATCAGAATATTCTCGGCTGTGACCTCCACACTATAACGCGCGGTATGCCGCGCGATCATTTCGCGCAAAGGGATATACCCTTCACTAGTACTGTATTGTAAAGCCTGCGGACCGAAATGATCGAGCACGTAATTACAGGCTGCTCGGAACTCATTCAACGGAAAGACTTCCGGTGCCGGCAGTCCGCCCGCGAACGAGATAATATCGGGCTGTTCGGTCAGTTTCAGCAGTTCGCGGATGACCGAACTTCCAGCTTTTTGCGAGCGATGGGCGTAGCGATACTCCCAGGGTGTTTGCATTTTTGCTCCTTTTTTGCGATCTTAGGCGTTACACCTGCCTTGGCGGCGCCAGGGGAGAACACCTGCTGCATACATGACGATAAAAAAACCTGGCAGGTACATTTCACTTGTACCCGTCAGGCATGCTGACTTCTTGACACGAGGATGTCGCGAAGGTCTGCGAGGTTTCGTAACATGGTAAATATATCTTACACAAATTTTCCCCTTCGCGCAATCGGTCGGGCGGACCATTTTCCCATGCCGTGGGATGTTGTAAGGTCATTCTCTAGTAAAATGGGAAGCGCCAGTCACTTCACCTATAAGTGGCTGGCAAATTACCCCAAAGGAGACAGAAATGACCAGCGTGATCATGGCTTTTTTACATCACCTTGCGGCTTTCACTTTGGTGGGAGCCCTGATCTATGAGCATACTGCCTTCCACAAAGACATGACCCTCGCCGAGGCGCGCCGGCTCCAGCGCATGGACACAGTGTACGGGGTCTCTGCCGCGCTCCTTCTGATCGTCGGACTCCTGCGCGTTTTCTACTTTGAGAAGGGCGCCTCCTTCTACGCCCATAACTGGTTCTTCTGGACGAAGATGACCGGCTTCGCCTTGGCAGGCTTGCTTTCGATCTTCCCGACAATTCGATTCGTCTCCTGGAACAAGTTCTTTGTAAAAAATCAGGCGCCCGAAATATCCGACCAGGACGTATCGCGCATCAAAATGATCATGCGGCTGGAATTGCTGGGAGTCGTCATCATCATCCTTTCAGCAGCGATGATGGCGCGCGGCATGGGGATGATGTCGTGAATAACTATATACCCCCTGGATAACAATGACCATCAAACCTTCCCATTCTTATGGATTGCTCCCCTTCCAGCAGGGAGGCTTGGATTCTCTTTGCGGTTTGTACAGCATTGTCAACGCGGAACGGATCATCAACCGCTCAACCGACGAGGAGGCGCAGCAACTCTTCAACGACATCATCTACTTTCTCTCCCGCAAGCGACTGCTGGCACAATTATTAATCGGTGGTGTGATTCATAGGCAGATGTTATTGATCCTGAACGATGTGGTCGGAGAGCGGATTCCCAACGTCACCGATCCCTGGCGCGGAGTCCCCAACCCTGACTTAACAACGTTTTGGAATTCCATGCAGGCATTTCTGGACGGCACACCCGGACGCGCCATCATCCTGGGCTTACAGGGTTATCACGATCATTGGACCGTGATCGAAAACATCACCAACCGTTCCATACTCCTGTATGACTCATCCAAGATCAAACGCCTGCCGCGCCCGCACTGTACAACGGTCTATACCACGAACAGGCGCAAACATTTGCTGTTCCCCGCGCAAACTTATTTTCTTTCGAATGATGAGACAGATGTCAACTATTATGATTATTAATGATGAATCCTCAAAACATTCTTGTTATCGAAGATGACCCTGCCATTGGGCAAAGCCTGTTGGATGTATTAAGACAGCATGGGTTCAATCCAAGTTTATGCAAAACTGGATCAAGCGGTGTCGAGCACGCGCAGAAACAATCTCCGCATTTGATCTTGCTGGATATTCGTTTGCCTGACGGCTCAGGTTTTGATTTTTGCCGCCAGATGCGTCAGATGGGATTGCACCAGCCAATCATCATGCTGACAGCACAGCATGATGAAGTGGATAAAGTCCTTGGGCTGGAAATGGGCGCAGATGATTACATGACCAAGCCATTTAGTCTGCGCGAGTTGGTGTCGCGGATACGCGCGCAATTGAGACGCGCGTATGGCGATTATTCTTCAGCGGACTCGGCTGTGATGGCGATCAATGATCTTGTGCTGGAGCAGGCTACAGGTCAGGTGCGACGCCGGGATGAATCCATTAATTTGACTCCCACCG
>CAZIYY010000012.1:12184-39133 GCA_964543585.1 uncultured Anaerolinea sp.
AGTTTCGTCTATTGTCTTATCTGGCGCGGCATCGTGGACAGGCATTATCTCGCGCGCAGATCGTCGAGGCGGTGTGGGGCTTTTCTCCCGATATTGAGAGTGAGAAGACGGTCAATGTGCATATCCGCCGATTGAGGGAAAAGATCGAGTTGAAGCCCGATCAGCCGTCCCTGATTCTGACAGTGCCTGGGATCGGGTATCGTTTGGCTAAATAACCCCTGCCCCCAAATCGAAAAACACAATTTGGAGGGAGGGCAGGGATGGGGATGGGCAGGTTACGAAATCTTAATCACATCACAATCTCATTGAAACCTCACGCATCTATACTTTCAGACAAGGCAAAACCTTGTCTGTTTAATTTTTTATGTTATGTCATTCTGAGCCGCGAGCCTTAAATGGCGAGTGCGGCGAAGAATCTCTCCACGACGAGCGAGACCCTTTGCGGAGTTTATCCTGAGCTTGTCGAAGGGCTCAGGGTGACATGGATGGAGTTTTCTTCGTGAACAAACGCGCTGTAATTATTTTTGTGCTGGTTGGAATTTTAATCATTTCCACTGCGGGGTATTTGGGATTTGCCACTACGCAGGAACCCGAACCCACACCAACACCCCAGACTGTTTCTGTCACAACTTGCGATGTGGAGCAGACCGTCACCGCGCCAGGCAACCTTGTAAACGTGAATGAAGCGCAGGTGCAAATGCCAACAACCGGAAGATTATCGGTGGTGAATGTGCGTGTTGGGGATCAGGTGAAGGCGGGACAAATTCTCGCGGAACTCGATCCTGTGACCACCTCGCAGGCGCAATTGGATTTGATCGAATCGCAGGACGCCTTGAACAAACTTCAAAAAAGGCGCACCTTGCTGGATTATCCGCGCGCAACCGATGATTTCATCAAGGATTTCAGAAGGAAAATTAAAGTCGCAAAGCAGAATGTAGCATCGCTGGAGGAGTCATACAGAAATGAGCAGGACCCGCTGGCGCAATCGCAGATATTAGGCATCCTGACAACCGCCAAAAGCGATTTGAAGAACCTTGAATCAAATCTGAGTTGGTATACGAGTAAGCCGACTGATAAAGACATCGCGCAGGCTGATTCCGAACTCGCGCTGGCGCAGGCAGAATATGACGTGGCAAAGGCAGTGTCAGAAAGTTTGGAGATCAAGTCTCCCTTTGATGGCATTGTGTTTGAAGTCTCCGCGCAGGCGGGGCAGACCTATCAAGCCGAAGCCGCGTTGTTCGTGGTGGGCGACCCCAAAGCGTTGGAAGTGAAAGCGAACATCACGGAGGAGGATTATCCGATTGTTTCCGTGGGTCAGGCTGTGGAGGTGTTCTTCGACGCGCGCTCTGATGTTACTGTGCGGGGCAAAGTAGATCGCATCATTCCCAAGCGCATCGAAGGCGACAGTCCACGCTATCAGATTTACATCACATTGAACGATGTGCCCGATGGACTTGCCGACGGTATGACTGCGGATGCGTCCATTACCATCACCAAGCGTGAGAACGTTCTTTGCCTGCCGCGTTCCATTGTACGTGCATCAGGCGTGAATGAAGTGACGCTCAAAGTGTGGGTCAATCAAACAGAAGAAACGCGGGAGGTAATGGTTGGCTTGCGCGGCGATTCAGATGTCGAAATTTTATCGGGCTTAAATGAAGGCGACCTGGTAGTAATTCAATGACATCATCGAAGGCGATCATCCATACTGTCGGCTTGACCCGCGAGTATCAAATGGGAAATGTCACCTTAAAAGCATTGCGCGGAGTTGAGCTTACAGTTCACGAGGGAGATTTCATTGCATTGATGGGCGCATCGGGCAGCGGCAAATCTACTTTGTTAAGTCTGATCGGCCTGCTTGATCGTGCCACGACTGGAAAATATTTTCTGGAAGATGTCGAGGTCTCGTCCCTGAGCCGTGATGAATTGGCGAACATACGCGGCAGGCGCATCGGATTCATCTTTCAGAACTTCAATCTCTTGCCGCGTTTTTCCGCGTGGGAAAATGTCGCCCTGCCGCTCGCGTATCGAAAAGGGGAATACGGGGGGGAAGCACAATATAAAAAAGCGATGGAAGTTCTCACCCGCGTCGGGCTGGACCGTCGGGCTGGTCATCAGCCAATGGAATTATCTGGCGGCGAGAGGCAGCGCGTCGCCATCGCCCGTGCGTTGGTCACGCATCCTGCTGTGATCCTGGCTGACGAGCCAACAGGGAATCTTGACAGCACCACAGGTCAGGGCATCATGCGTTTGTTGAATGAACTGAATGAGGAAGGTAAGACCATTGTGATGGTGACGCATGATATCAACATTGCCAAACATGCCAGTCGAATTTGTACCATGCATGATGGCGTTCTTTCAGATGGGGAGTCTGTACATGTCTCTACGTGATCTGTTTCGCACTTCCTGGCGCGGTGCATCCGCAAATAAATTGCGCGCTGTTCTCACCATGCTGGGAATCATCATCGGTGTGGCGTCTGTGATTGCCATGCTGGCTTTGGGAAATGGTGCACGTGCCGCAGTGGAGGCACGTTTCCGTTCGCTGGGTGCAAACCAGGTCCAGATCAGTGAGGCGATGTCCTTTACCGATGGAAAGATCGAGCAAGCTGGCGAGATCCTCAGTTACGAAGATGGCCTGCTCATGCCAGATGGTGTGGACCTCGTTGATCATATCGATATGTCGATCGGTGCTTCAGGGAAGGCGCGTTTTGGACGTGCCACACTGGATATACAAATTGGCGGCGTCACAGCGAACGCACCTGAGAATCTTGCCACTGCCGGGGAAGTGCAGCCTGTCGGCTGGCCCGAGGGCAAGGCATTTACGATGAATGACCTTCTGGGCGACGGACGTTTTTTTACCGCCGCCGAAGTACTCGAGAAGAGCCCGGTCTGTGTGTTGGGCTCACAAACAGCGATCGATCTGTTTGGTGGGGATGACCCCATCGGGCAGACCATCCGTGTGAATCGCAGCCGCTGTGAAGTGATTGGCGTTATCACCGAGCTGGAAACCGTGGATGAATCGCAGCGCTATCAGTCTGACCCAAACTCGATCTTGTTCATGCCGATCAGTACGGTCATTGACTTGTTTTATGAAGACGAACCATCCGTTGAAATTACAGCCTACGTCAGTGATGAGACTCGCATGGACGAGGCCAAAACTCAGATCAAGGAATATTTACGAGCGCGGCACAAGATCGAACCCGATGCCGATGGTGCATACATCGATGATTTCAACCTGACCACGCGTAAGGATATTCTGGGTGCCCAACAGGAAGCTGCCAATACATTTTCATTGCTGCTTGCCGCAATGGCGACTGTTTCACTGATCGTTGGCGGGATCGGTATCATGAACGTGATGCTGGTGAGTGTTACTGAGCGTACGCGCGAAGTGGGCGTGCGCATGGCGGTGGGTGCAAGGTCGGTGGATATCATCCTGCAATTTTTATTAGAGGCAATTCTGATCAGTGTCGGTGGCGGGCTGGTTGGCGTGGTGATCGGAATTTTATCGATCCCACTGGCGGCTTCTTTGAATCAGGGTATGGCACTATTGGAACCTGCCAGCATTCCGCTGGCACTGGCGGTGTCAATAATCGTAGGTGTTTTATTTGGTATCTACCCAGCCATGCGCGCGGCTCGACTGGACCCGATCGAAGCGCTTCGATATGAATAAGGTGACATTCCGCTCTTTCAGGGGCTAAGCCCCCGAAAGAGCGGGTTATTCGCATAAATTTAGAAAAAACATAAGGAGATCTAAAAAATGGAATCACAAACACAGGAACTAATTCAAGAAACACCTGCTCCAAAAAAATCCAAGCTGCCGTATTTTATCGGCGCAGGACTTGTCATTCTACTGGCGGCTGCAACATTTGTGGCTGGCAAGTACCTTAACGGAGGAGGCAGCAATGCCGGCCCCATGGGTGGATCAGGTCCGAGCTTGAGCATGGGCGGCCCCGGCGGTGATGCGAAATCGTTCAAACTGGATATTGAGCCGGCAGAAGAATTGCCGCAAACCCAGCCGGAAACGAGGGGGTTATTCGTGGAAAGAAAAGACAACAGTATTTTTGTTGGCACCGGCAAGGTCACTTTCAGTGCAATGGTCGGGGAAGGCGGAGGGGATCCAGTTGTGGATGCCGATTACGATGGTGACAAGGTCGAAGTTGTCATTTCAAATGACACAGTCATTTATCGTGACACCACCGAACTCGATCCTGAAAACCCTGAAGCGACCGTTCAACAGACCGTGGAACTAAGCACAATTGACGACATCAGCCCGCAAAGTTCCATCACAGTTTGGGGTAGGAAGGCCGGCGACCGCATCATCGCGGATATCATCGTATTTTCCTCGCCATTTATGATGAAGGCGCCCGGAGGAAAATAATCACGAAATTCAACTCGATTCGTATGAGGCTTGCCCTGAGTTATGCTGCGATCGCATTATTTGCAAGGCATCCCATGCGGATCGATATCAAGGAAATCAAAAAATGGAAACACAGGAACAAGAAACACCTGCTCAGCGCAAATCTGTTTTGCCGTATCTCATCGGTGGAGCACTCGTCATCCTTTTGGCTATCGCAACATTTGTGGCCGGTAAGTACTTGAACGGTGGCGTTGGCAATCTGATGGGCGGTGACGAGCATACGGTCGAATTGAAGCCGGCTAAGGAATTGCCGCAAACCCAGCCTGAAACGACGGGAATATTTCTGGAAAGAAAAGATAATAGCGTTTTTATCCGTCCAGCCAGCAGGATCTCTGTAAGGGTGCCAGTGGGTGGAGGTGACCCGGTGATGGATGCCGATTACACCGGCGACAAGATTGAAATTGTCATTTCAAATGACACAATTATTTACCGGGATACCACTGGATTCGACCCCGAAAATTCTGAACAGGTTGTTCAACAGACGGTGGAACTGAGTACAATTGACAGTATCACTCTCCAGAGTGCGATCACGGTCTGGGGCAGGAAGGTTGGAGATCGCATCCTTGCAGATGTGATCATATTCTCCTCCCAGTTTGTGTTTCAAAAAGGAGCGCCTTAATCATGAAATTCAATTCGATCCGCTGGCGGCTGGCATTTAGTTATGCCGCCATTGCTTTGCTTGCAGCAGTCTCTCTTGGTCTCGTGCTTCGTACAGTATTGCGTGGTTATTATGATAATCAGGAGGCGCGATACTTGCAGGAGAGTGCCATGCGGGTCGGAATCATCGCTTCGCAATTGATGGAGAAAAATGTCCCTGCTCCGTTAATTCAAGAACAATCATCAAGCTGGTCTTTCTTCCTTCAGGCACGTGTACACATCGAAGATGCTTCGGGCAGAGTGATCGCAGATTCAGGCGTGCCGGATAATAAGAAAGTTGTTTTCTTTACAAGTGCCATGCCTCCGCCGCTCTCCGTCGGCGGATCAGTTTCCGTCCCAGCGGGGTCGCCTCAGTCATTCCAGATTCAAGTCATTCAAGGGCAGGCTGCAGGCAGCTCGGGTCCGCAGAAAGATTTTGTCATCTTCAGTCCGGACTCGATTGGCGTGGCCATGCCAGCTAATGTTTCGATGTATGGATTGTTTAATTTTAATGGGGATGAAATTATCCGCCGCTCTTCCCAGGCGGTTGCGCAGCGAATCGTTAATGAGCGCGGCACAGTGCTTGGCACGTTAATTCTTTCAGATGGGCCGGCCTACGGCGATGAGATCCTGAACAATGTGATGAACGGCCTCGTGGCTGCGGGGGTTATTGCGGTATTGCTGGCCGCATTTGCGGGATGGTTTTTCAGCAATCGCATTACCACTCCAATCACTGCATTGACTCAAATTACGGCGCGCATGGCGGCTGGCGATCTTACTGTGCGCGCCGATATTCTAAGCAGGGATGAAATGGGAACACTCGGTCATTCGTTCAATGAGATGGTTGAGCGCGTGGAAGAAACGATTGGCACGCTCCGTTCCTTTGTTGCGGATGCCGCGCACGAATTGCATACTCCGCTCACGGCGTTGCAGACCAACCTCGAATTGGCGCATGATGAAAAGAACGCCTCAGCGCGGACCCGCTACCTGTCGCGCGCGCAGGAACAGGGTCGGCGGCTGGAGGCGTTGGTGAAGAGCCTGCTCGATCTGTCGCGCATCGAAGCGGCGGAGTCCAAATCCAATTTTGACTCGGTTGATTTAATCCAACTCGCGCGCGAAGTGGGCGAACAGTTTGCATCCCGCGCCGAACAGACTGACCGTTCATTCACAATGAATGTTCCAGATGATGCTGTAAGTGTAATGGGAAACGAAATGCAACTGCGACAGGTCGTCAGCAACCTGCTGGAGAACGCGCTTAAGTTCACGCCCGCCAGCGGATGGATTTCGCTGAACCTTGAACGCTCTGCGGATGAAATCACGTTGACCGTTTCTGATTCGGGCATTGGTATTCCGCCTGAAGACCTGCCACATCTCTTCGAACGTTTTCATCGCGCCCGTAACGTCTCAGACTACGCAGGCAACGGGCTGGGACTTGCCATCGTCAAAGCCATCGTTGAATCACATGCAGGTAGCGTGCAGGCGCAGAGCGATGGAGTTGGAATGGGGAGCAGGTTTGTAGTTGGTTTGCGATTGGGTGATTGATTCACAACTGTCCCTGCGCCGCCTACCCTTCGATATCTGGGCAGGGCAACGCTCAGCTATTGGATGTATCACCAACCACCGAATTGTCCTTGTTTATTTGCTTTTGTCCAAAATCTTTTGGCAGGCCCGCCGTGCTAATCAATGATGGTGTCTTCTGAAATAATATCCTGCGCGAGTTTTTGTAAGTCATCTTTATCGGTTACTTTCGCCGAATCGAAATATTGCGCCAGCAAATCGAGCGGACTCATACTGCTGACCGCCTGTCCTTCAGGGATACGGACGCGCGCTTCCACTTTTGGCTTTTTGACGAGATGAAACTCAAACGCCTTCTCCGCATATTTTCGCAACGTGGATTCATCTATCAACGAGTCCAACTCTCTTGGATATTCGACGATCAATTTGACAATCGCGTCAGATAAATCCTTCGGCAATGCGGACTTAAGAATCTCGGTCACGTTCTCACTCGACTTGAGGACTGCCCGCCGTTCAATAAACGGACGCGTACCTTCGAGTTTTTTCCACTTAACCTGCGCGTTCCCGCGCGTAATCTCCGCAAGGACAAAGAACTTGTCATCCTTCGCTTCGCCAAAATCAATGCGCTCGATTGAGCCAGGGTAGATCACAGGCGGGTGTTGTCCTTCATTCACATCCTGCGGCTTGTGGATGTGCCCCATCGCCACGTAATCGAGCCGCGCATCTTTCACAAGTGATAGCGGTAAAACAAGATCACTTCCCAGCATTACCATCCGTTCCGCGCCAAACAGCGCGCCCTCAACGGAAGCGTGCGCGGTCAGAATCAATGGAAGATTTTTATCGGCTTCGTTGATCCACTCTTCAACGAGACTGGAGATTCGAGATTCGAGATTGGAGAATATTTCGCTTGTGTCTGTTGCGCTCATTTCAAGGTTTGCCATCAAACCGGAACGAGTGATCCACGGCATGGCAATGACTTGAATGGGCAAGTCCCACAAATCTTTTGGCGTTAGAAATTCCGGCTTTTGCAACACTTTGACAAACGGCACTTGCAATGTATCGAATTCCTGAATCGCATGGGCGCGCCCCGTGGCAGGAGAGAGATCGTGATTGCCCACCAAAAGCAAAGTCGGAATCTTCGCCTGCGAGAGTCGCATGATCCGTTTGCCCCACTCACGTTGAAACGTCGGCGCGGGAGAACGGTCTTTGTACGCATCGCCCGCAAAGATGACCATGTCCACTTTTTCGGAGATCGCCGCGTCAACAATCGTGTCGAGTGATTTCAAGAAATCAAGCACGCGCAATGGCAAGCCTGTTTCAGGATCGTGGCGGCCGTAGTTTGCCATGTCTATATGTGCGTCGGCAAAGTGTAATAGTTTCATAGTTGGGTAGTTTGGTAGTTGGGTAGTTGCATGGTTTTATAGCTGAATGGTTGATCAGTTTGTTAGTTCGACGGTTTGGATTTTCGCAGGTATCCAATCATGCCGTTGATTAGTTTCTTGGTTTCGGTTGCGAGGTTGTAGGCTGAGGTGAGTTCAGCCTGGGTTATGTATTTGCGGTCAAGCGCCAGATAGAGTTCGGATTGCACTTCACTGGCGGAGCGTCGCGACATTTTGAGGAAGCGAATGAATTCGGGGTTTGTTCCAGAGTCAAAACCTTCGGTGATGTTGTGCATGACCGATCCAGCCGCATCTTGAGTTTGACCGCAAAGACGAAAGTCTTTGGAAAACTTCGGGTGTTCAGTCAAGTCATAAATCATGTTTGCAAGTTGACGAGCCTTTTGCCAACTTTGCAAATCCTCAAAACGCGTAATCTTTGCCATGACATCCTCCTTGACTACAAAAATTAGGGACTGCTCACTCTGAGCAGATCAACCGCGAACGCCACGCAACTATCAAACTATTGAACTATCAAACTACCAAACTAACTACGGCTGTATTCCCAGATCCTGCATGGCTTGTATCGCGGGGGGCCAATTGGGATGTAATCTAAGAGTCTCCCGAAAATCATCTATCGCGGCTTGCGTGTCACCGAGCATATATTTCGCGCGGCCGCGCCAGTAGATGCTTTCCTCGAGGGTCGGCTTGGAGATCGTCTCGGTCAACGTGACATTGGCAAGGTTGACAACATCCTGATAACGACCTGCGTAGAAGTAAGCCCAGTAGGGTCCTGTCTGATACCACATTATTCGATAGGGACGCTGCTTGTCGTCTTTCCCGATTTCGTTATATACGGTGAAAGCCTGATCGTAAGCCGTGGCTGCATCCACGTATTCCTGCAATGCGACGTGACTCGACCCTTTGGCAAACCAGGCGAAGAATAGGTCTATGCCGCTCATATTGCGAATATGATTCTCCGCAATCCCCAGCGCGTGCCGTGATGCCCAGTTCGCGTCGGCGTAAGGACCCAACACATCCAGAACTTCGCCCTCGCGCTCAGGGGGATACACCACGATGAAAATATTGTCGAACGAGAGCCAGGCTTCGCCCTCCATGAATTTGTCATAAGGGATGCGGAAATTGGGCCCGTCGTTCCAGGTGTCCTGAACGATGAGTTCTCCTCTTGCATCATCGTAGCCGGTGACGAATTGATAATGCCCCAGCCAGGCGATCTTGCCTGCATAATCCTTTTCGTAATAACCCTTTTCTGCAATGATGGGAAATCCCGCCGCGAGCAGCGCTTTGGTCAATTCAATATTTCCACCAAGCCGTGACAGCGCGCGGAACTCTGTCTCGTCGTTGACAAAATCCACTAACTCATAAGGCATGACGTTTACATCGGACCTGCCCTGCTGGATAAAATCGAGTTTTGGATCCTGCACACCGGGTTTGATGGCTTTGGCAACAGTGTCGCGATTCCCGTCCCAGCCCCAGAAGTTCAGCGCCATACTTAGGTTGGCGGGTCCGCAATAATTCCAGCGGTTCTTTTGATCCTCGTACCGGAAGCCTTCCAGTTTAACGGAGGCAGGCAGGGGTGTAGGTGTGATCGTTGGTGTAAGTGTGGGACCTCGTGTTGGAGTCAGAGTTGCTTCAGGAGTGAGGGTCGCCGCAAAAGTCTGCATCATCTGCGTGACTGCCAAATCAACTGGCGATCCTTGCTGGGGTTGGAAGATCGCTTCGTCGGGCGGGTTGATGAGATATTTGAGGTTGGACACCCAGCCTTCGAGGCGCGGCATGGCGCGCGAGTAGACGGGGGGCAGGAAGAAAACGCCGACTCCCAACAAAATCAGGGTGGGGATCAGCCAAATGTGTCTAAAGCGATTTTGCATGGGATGATTATACTTCCAGCGCAGTTCTGCACAAAACAAAAACGAATGACATTCTCAGTAAACTCTAATATTTTCGCCCATAACTTTGGTCACAATACAGCGACTATCTTTTAGATCGCCCTGTCAAAACTCCAAAGTCGAAATCATATATAACCGAACCGTTATCAACCCAAACTTATCAGGAAGAGGTAGAGATGAATGACGCGCCTGAACATAAATTTCGTGAAGTACAGGAAAACGTTCACTATCATTTCAATTTCCTGCTTGATCGCGGCTTCCGCATCGTTTCCATCATATTTGTTGATAAGGCCATGGAGTATTGGGTGGTCATTATGGCGTCCAATGAATGCCTTATCAAAATATACAATTACCAGGGTGAAATCAGGCTGGGAATAAGCGCCATGCAACTTTTTCAAGAGGCTGGTTTTTTCGACCTGGAGGAATTGGCGTATCTCGCAAGCAGGGGTGAGAGATATCCTGGAAGATACCTCACGAGCCCGCTGGGGGAGGAGCAACAATTCGCGGGATTAGCCAGCCTGCTGAGGGGTTACATTGACCGCGTGACTTTCCTGCCAGGTGAAAATCTTTACGCCGACGGGGAGGAACTGCGTAAAGCCCTGTTGCTGATCAGGAGCGCAATGACCAATGAAAATATGCCGGAAAAAATCTGGTTCTATTTCCAGGATCTTCTGCATGAATCCTGACCGGCTCCAGTTAATTCGATCTTCACCGATGAAATTATTTTTTGAAAACGCGCGGCACAGTATCCTTTTTCCTTTATCTCCTCCGTATTTAATATAGCCACAGCCAGGGGGCAGATGATCTTAAGGATGCTCTCACAAACGCATCAACCAAAAGTCTCATTATTTTTAAGATGGGAATGAGAATACCGGGTAATGAAGGCAAAATTACAGATTCGCAAGCGCACATCGTAATTGCTTGTTTGACTTCCTCATCATCATACCCTATCATAATGCGAAACATATACAGGGGTCATCATCAATACCAATGTGATGTTCAGTTAATAAAGATGAGTCTTTGCAACTGCGCATAAGACTCATGGAAAGTGACAGCTAACTGGATATCACCAAAAAAGGAGGTCGATTATGACTCACATAATCACAAGCTTGTGTTTGCGCGACAATGGGTGTATTGACGTATGTCCAGTCGAATGCATCAACCCGGGTACACCGGTGGAACAATGGCCAACGTATTATATAGAACCGGCCACGTGCATAGATTGCGGGGCTTGTATCCCTGAATGTCCCTATCACGCAATCTATCCTGAAGATGAGGTGCCTTCTGCGTATCAGGCAAAGGGCGGTGAGTTGCTCAACCAGGCAGGCTTGAACGGACACTACGAAAACACCAATCATCGCAAGGAGCAGATAGTCCTTGAAACGACAAGAGCGCTGGCCCAGGGCGAAACGGTGGATCTGCGTGATAGCATCAAAGCCAACTACGAATTTTACAAATAGAAAACACATGGAAGCAAGTTGGTCGAGGCCCTTATGTGCCTCGACCAACTTCAAAAGGAATAGTAACAATATACAACCGCGGAGGCCTCGTGACTGGCAGCAATACTAATGGCAGTGCGTCTGTCACCTCAACAAAACATCCTGACGTATTGCAGCGTCTTACATTCCACGCCATGGGCTGTGAGATGCTCGCTGTGGTAGATAGCGAATCCTCACCATCCATGCTTTCGAAGGTTCCGGAATGGTTTGAAGAATGGGAGCAGGCTCTTAGCCGTTTCCGTTTGGATAGCGAACTTACGCGCCTCAATCAAACCCATGAAAAGCCTGTCCGTGTGAGCAAAACGCTTTGGGATGTTTTCAGTAGCGCGAGAAAAGCCGAGCAGTTGACGAATGGTCTGGTCACGCCAACCTTGCTGGATGCAATCGTCGAAGCAGGGTATGACCGTTCGTTTGACATGTTGCCGCCTCATGCCTCGCTCGCGCCTGCATCCACCGCTTCAGCGTCTCACTCACTGACAGCGATAACGGTGGACGAATCGATCCGGTCAATCACCTTGCCCGTTGGAATAAGTCTTGACTTTGGCGGCGTCGCAAAAGGCTGGTCTGCACATCAAGCAATGAAACGATTACAGGCTGAAGGTCCGGCTTTGGTGGATGCGGGCGGCGATATCGCCATCAGTGGTCCGCGTGCGGGTGGAAATCTATGGCAGATTGGCGTCGCTGACCCATTCCATCCAAACGAAGAAATGGAAACTCTCCTGCTAAATGCCTGCGGTGTTGCCACTTCCGGAAAAGACCGCCGCCGCTGGATTCGCAATGGAGTCGCTCAGCATCACATCATCGACCCGGCCACGCACCGGCCTGCCGAAACCGACGTGTTGGCTGTTACGGTGATCGCGCCGGATGTCATGGAAGCCGAAGCTGCAGCCAAAGCCGCATTCATTATGGGAGGCCATGCTGGGCTCGAGTGGATCGAATCGCATCCTAATTCTGCCGGTTTGTTCATTCTCGAAGATGGGCAAATGTTGTACAGCCGGAAAATGGAGGAGTATTTGTAATGTTATGTAACGATCTTATCGCCATACCAATGGAGATCTGAGGCTGCAAGATTATATGGAATAAATTGTTTCAACGATCAGGCGCATCTCCTTTCAAAAATGTAATTCAGAATCTAACCGATTTATCCCCAGTATAAAGAGTGGCTAATTCCGTGGGCTTGCCACAGAGCGCACAGAGATTTTTCTCAATGAGCTCGGCGTTCTCTGTGGCGAAGATAGATTAGCCCATTCTTTTAGCCACTCCCCCAGTATATTGAAGAATAATCCCATCCACGATCTGAAGTTCCTCTTAGCAGCTTTTTCTAACTAACCATTAATAGCTTCCTAACATACCACTAATATCGCCTTGATAAAACAGCCCATAACTTTTTAGTTTTATGCGGCCTATTGAAAATCAGGGGTGGAAATCCAAAGAACGTATCTGGTTTTTTATTTCCCCCCAATTGTGATCGGAATCATTGCCATGATTAATCGGGTTGATTCGCATATTTAATTTGGTTGTTGAATCATTCGAATGCCTCTCATACTTCGCATATCGTGATTCGTACTTTTCCATGAAGGAGATGAAACATGCCTGAAAAACCAAAAGCTCGCAGTTGGAAGGAAGTCCAAACTGCAATTGCGGCTATCTCGATGCTGCTGTTGCTAGCCATATCGAACAGGCTTGCAGATTACGATCGCAGAAGGGCAGAAGGCAAGATGGATGCAACGATATCCACCCCGGAAAGCAAAGGAATCCTGGGAAAAAGGGTCATCCTGGCGGCTGTCTGTCCCCCATCAGAAACAAATTGCGTAACGCGTACACGATCCTCCTAAGTGATGGAGTCCGTCAACTGCGTATATTGTCCATGTCAGAACATAGGAAAGATTTGAAAGGAGTATCAACATGACCGTTAATCGCACCGAAAACACCAAACCCAACGAATCCAACTTCAGCCTGCAACCCGTTGCGCTGCTTTATGTGGCACTCATGACAGGGTTGATGATCATTATTCCGCTGACGCCGGCTTTAATATCCAATCTCACCTATTCCTTCGGCGGAGAGGCTCCAAGGATATACTGGTATCTTTCGCGCTCTGCGGGGTTTGTCGCCCTTAGCATTTTGTGGGTCTCGATGGCATTAGGCTTGGGATTGACCAATAAAATGGCGCGTCTATGGCCCGGCGCGCCAGCCGCCTTTGCGATCCATGAGTATACAAGTTTGCTTGGTCTCGCCTTCGCAATCTATCATGGACTGGTCTTGATGGGTGATCACTACGTAGATTTCTCGCTTCCCCGACTCTTGACTCCGTTCTCGATAGATTATAGAACTTTCTGGGTAGGTCTGGGACAGATCGGCTTTTATGTCTGGCTGATCGTTGCCGCGAGTTTCTATGTGCGTCAATTCATCGGTCAAAAGGTCTGGCGGCTCATTCATTTCATAAACTTTGCCACGTATATGATGGGATTATTCCACGGCATATACAGTGGAACAGACAGCGTCGCTTCCTGGGCGCACGTGTACTACTGGGTGTCAGGTACAAGCCTCCTTGCAATGCTGGCTTATCGGCTTTACATCTCGGTCCTCAAGCCAAAAATTTCCGCGTCCAGGCCCGTAGCTCAACCAGTTCAAGCATCGGCACAGGCTCCGAAGGCATCACCGCAAACACCCATGCCGGTTCCTTTGGAAGTAAAGAGCGTGCCGGAATCGCTGCTCCTTGAACAGGGCCAATTACACAAATTTAATACAGACAATTCGAAGGCGCCTGCTGTTTCCCCATCGATTCCCATTCAAAAGATCGGTGAAAATTCCGATCGGATACCGGTCGATGAAAAGACAGAACCTCAAACTCTAGAAATACCGGCGGTTCCAGCGCCATCTCACGCACCAGCAAATTCCCCGCTACCTGCCTCCGAAGTTCCTAATCTCGAAGTAAAGGCGACCTCACCCTCACCGGCAGAAAAACTTGATAAAACCTATCGTGACAATATAGTTAGGGTACGCATCTTTAAAGAACCAACGACAAGACCGATCGAGGAACTGCAAAAATATATCGAGACCAAGCAGGCTAAAGTAAATACATTGATCCTAAAATTAAAAAAAGACTTCTTTGCGATACCCGTTCAACCAACCACACCCAATCGAAAATCAAGGCGAATAGTGTTTTCGGATGACTAAAATCTAAACTGTATCTTTAGCTGTAAAACGAAAAAAACTGCTGGAAGTTGATAATTCTTCCAGCAGTTTATACTTATTCTTTCACTTCGCCGTCAATCACATCGCCGTCACTTGACGGAGGTGTGGAGGGTGCGCCTTGCGCCTCAGGTTGAGGTTGTCCTTGTGCGTAGAGTTGCTGGCTTAAGGCATGGAAGGTTTGTTGCACTTCCTCAGCCGCCTTGTTGATGCGGTTGAGATCATCACTTTGCGAGGCAGATTTGAGATCATTAATTTTGGTTTCAATTGCGCCGCGTTCTGCAGACGGAACTTTATCGCCCAAATCATGCAATGCCTTTTCAGTTTGATAGACAAGGCCGTCGGCGTTGTTCTTGGCTTCGATCAACTCGCGGCGTTTCTTGTCCTCGGCTTCGTGTGCGCGGGCCTCGTTCACCATGCGGTCAATATCGTTCTTGTCCAAATTTGTCGAAGCGGTGATGGTGACCTTCTGCTCCTTGCCTGAGGCTTTATCTTTTGCGGTGACGTTCAGAATGCCGTTCGCGTCAATATCAAACGTCACTTCCACTTGTGGGATGCCGCGCGCGGCCGGTGGAATGCCATCTAGTCGGAATCGTCCGAGCGACATGTTGTCATTTGCCATCGGTCGTTCGCCCTGCAGAACGTGAATATCAACGGCAGTCTGGTTATCCGCGGCGGTTGAGTAGGTTTCAGTCTTGCGAACCGGGATGGTCGTGTTGCGTTCGATCATCTTGGTCATTACACTGCCCAGCGTTTCAACACCCAGCGAAAGAGGAGTGACATCGAGCAGCAAGATATCCTTGACTTCACCGCCAAGCACGCCGCCTTGAATTGCCGCGCCAATCGCAACAACTTCATCGGGATTAACACCTTTGTTCGGCTCTTTGCCGTTCGTCAACTTGCGAACCAATTCCTGCACCATCGGCATGCGTGTCGAACCGCCGACGAGAACCACTTCGTTAAGTTTGCCCGCATCCATGCTTGCATCCTTCAACGCAGCCTCAAAAGGCTTGCGGCAGCGCGTGAGCAGGTCTTCAGTCATTTGCTCGAATTTGGCGCGGCTCAACTTCAACTGTAAATGTTTGGGTCCACTTGCGTCTGCCGTGATATACGGAAGGTTGATCTCGGTTTCCATCACGGTTGAAAGTTCGATCTTGGCTTTCTCCGCAGCTTCGCGCAGACGCTGTAACGCGGGGCGATCATTCCGCAGGTCAATACCCTGATCTTTCTTGAATTCGTCTGCCGCCCAATTGACGATCTTCTGATCCCAATCATCGCCGCCGAGGTGCGTGTCACCGTTCGTGGCTTTGACTTCAATCACGCCTTCGCCAACTTCAAGGATGGACACATCAAACGTACCGCCGCCCAAGTCGAAAACCAAAATGGTTTCATCTTTCTTTTTGTCGAGGCCGTAAGCCAACGCGGATGCAGTCGGTTCGTTGATGATACGCATCACTTCGAGACCCGCGATCTTGCCCGCATCTTTTGTGGCTTGGCGCTGGCTGTCATTGAAATACGCCGGGACGGTGATCACAGCCTGAGTCACATTCTGACCCAGATACGCCTCTGCATCGGACTTCAACTTGCCCAGCACCATCGCGCTGATCTCCTGCGGGGAGTATTCTCGATTCGTGATCGGCACTTTCACGCGCACATCGTCAGACGAACCCTTCACGACATCATACGAAACCATCTTGCGTTCGGTTTCGGTCTCTTCAAAGTGACGCCCGATAAAACGCTTGATGGAATAAATTGTGTTCTCGGAATTAACAACTGCCTGCCGCTTCGCAGTTTGACCGACGAGTCGTTCGCCGTTTTTGTTGAACGCCACCACCGAAGGCGCGAGTCGTCCGCCCTCTGCAGTGGAGATGACGGTCGGCGTGCCGCCTTCCATCACAGCCACAACACTGTTGGTTGTGCCCAGGTCAATGCCAATAATTTTGCTCATATCATTTACTCCTTACGTGTAATGTGGTTGCACTTGTAGCGCAACCCCACAATTATTTTCAATAGTGACATGATACCTGCCTATTGCAAGAAAACTGTTAACGAAGTATAGAAATTGAATTGGATTTGACGCCCGCCTTCGCCCCAGCCCCTCTCCCTCACGGAGAGGAGGATTCACTAACTTTCACCCAATCAAACACGGTGATAACGGGGATATTTTCAAATGACGAAACAGTGACCCCAACTTTGCCTTCGGTGAGTTCGTAACGCGCCACGTCCACATTGCGGATGATCGTTTCATTGACAGAAAGGCTGAGGGTTGTATCTGAACACGTCAAGCCGACATGCTGTGACGCGCCGCTAGGTTGAATGGCATTGGAAGATGCAGAGAGAATTGGGAGATAATCCGCAATGCCAACGGTCAGCCACCTGCCATAGAGTACGTTATAGGTTCCATCCGTGGAAACGTTGTATTCAAACCAGCCATGCTCTTCGGAATAACGACAGATCAATCCGATGGACGAAGGACTGCCCGCGCGGTTTTCAAATTGCGCCTCTACGCGGACGTTGGCGTACTCCTGCGCGCTGTATAAAACATAAAACCACGTAAATGGGGAATCCATTTGCATAATAAGGTTGCTGTTTTCGGTCTTGATGTTTGAGACTGAATCATTCCCCGCTTGAAGGATCACCCAGCCAGCGAGCGAAGGATCAAATTCAGTGGTGAAGAAGCGCGGGAACGGAGTCGGGGAAGGCTCGAGGGTGGGAGTCGGTTGGGGGGTAACAGTAACAGGTATCAGCGTCGGAGGAAGCGTCGCTGTCGGAACAAGCAAAGACGCGGGCGCAGGAGTCGCTGGTTGGCAGGCGGTGATGAGGACGAGACATCCAATAAGAAGTTTTTTCATGACCGTTTCTAATCGCAGTTGGGAATTCCTATAAAGCAGGGCATTTGGTCAATCAGAATGCCTACCCACATCCATGCAATGAGCGCCAAAAAAGCGACTCTGAGCAAAAGATTGGTAGGATTCGCGATCATACTGTTTCCTGCTTGTACGTTTCGCACGATTGGCATCAGGATGACGATGAATGTCATCGGTAAGAGCCACAATAAGCCAAATAGCACGATGGGGAAACCTTCATGGAAATTTCGCCTGTTGACCAATTCGAGAATCATGAACGGAAACACGAAGATAAAGCTGATGATCGCCGCTGATCTGAGGTTTGTGAGGATGTTTTTCATAGTGTCTCCTTGTATGAGTCGTAGCAGCAAGTATAAACAAAACGTACCACCTTGCGGCAGTACGTTAGTGGAGATGCCGGGAATTGAACCCGGGTCCGAAAGACTCGACCCTCGGAAATCTACGAGCGTAGCCCGCCGAAGTTTGTCATCACAGGGATCTCGGCGGGCAGGGTACCCTGTGACCATCTGCTGGTCTTTCGCGCAATTAGCAGAATCATGCGCGGCACTCTCACCATTGTTTCGCCCGATCCGTCACCGGGTGGAGGACGGGGAGCGGCGGACGCGTGGCGCCGTAGCGCCGCGGCTGTTATGTTAATCGCTTATGCAGCGAGGGGCATAGCAGCGTAGGAAGTGCGATTGGCACTTGATTTTTTGCGCTGAGTTTACGAGTTCGGCGCCGCTCGGCTCGCATTCCGGGACCAGCCTCTCCCGTCGAAGCCTGTCATCCCCATGCATGGGACACGTCCCCAGATGCAAAATTTATTATAGCATACTTGCAGGGAAGGCAATTATCTTGCCCTACAAGCGGCTTTATGCTAGACTATTATCATACACAAGAAGGAATAGTCCATCATGGCTGAAAAAATCCTTATCGTTGACGATGACCTTGATACCTTACGACTCGTGGGACTGATGCTTCAGCGTCAGGGTTATCAGATCAGCGCGGCGACCAACGGACAACAGGGCCTGGATAAAGCGTTCGAAGAGGACCCGGACTTGATCCTGCTCGACGTGATGATGCCTGACATGGATGGATACGAAGTTACGCGGCGCTTGAGGCTGAATCCATCCACAATGGAAACTCCCATCCTGATGTTTACCGCCAAAACGCAGCTTGACGATAAGGTGACTGGTTTTGAAGTCGGCGCGAATGATTACCTCACCAAGCCCACGCATCCCACCGAACTGCAGGCGCGTGTGAAAGCCCTGCTTGCGCGCGTAAGCGAGAAAAGAGGGGGAACGGTCTTCGCGAAGGACGAAGGTCACGGTTATATGATCGGAGTGCTTGGCGCTCGCGGCGGGCTGGGCGCGACGACATTGGCGGTGAACCTGGCGGCTGGTTTACAGGCGCGCACAAAGGGCGAAGTGATCATCGCTGAGATGCTCCCCGGCCAGGGCGCGCTTGCGCTCGATATGGGCGTGACCAGTTCCAAAGGGCTCGTGGATTTGTTGAGCGTCGCCAGGTTGAACGAGATCACGCGCGATAAAGTGCGCGAGACCCTTATCTCTCACGCCTCCGGGCTAAAGTTACTGGTTTCCACAGACCGCCCGCGCGATATGCACTTGATCAACCAGACTGCGAATTACGAGTCTGTTGTAAAAATCCTGGCTGGCCTGGCGCGCTTTACGATTCTGGATCTTGGAATGGGCCTGCAGCCTTTTGCTGAAAAAGTCCTGCCCATCTGCAATGAGATATTGATCGTTCTCGAGGGTATGCCGAACACGATCATCCACACCAAAGCGCTGATCGACGACGTCACTGCGCTGGGCGTGAATAAGCATAATATCCAGGTGGTGTTGAACAACCGCACCCGCTCCGATACGCAGTTACCCTCCAGCCAGGTACAGACGAAACTGGACCACGAGATCATCAGCACGCTCACCCCCGCCCCCGAGTTGTTCGTGCAAGCCACGCGTATGCAGACGCCCGCCCTGTTGTGCCAGCCCGACAGCCTGACCGCGCGGCAGGTTACAAAACTTATCGATTTCTTTACCGAGCGCGAGGCGCTTCCCAAATGAGCCATGCCGCCAGTCCAACACCCGCCTCACTCGCGGCGGTTGAGGACGCGGCGGAATTATTCCGCAAGGCAAAACGTGTTGTCGTATTAACCGGCGCGGGCGTTTCCACCCCGTCAGGAATACCGGACTTCCGCTCGGAGGGATCGGGCTTATGGTCCAGCGATGAACCGATGGAGGTCGCATCCCTAAGCGGGTTTCGTACTTCGCCTGATCGTTTCTTCAACTGGTTCCGTCCATTGGCGGGTCAGATCTTCAACGCAAAGCCGAACGCCGCGCACCATGCTCTGGCTGAACTCGGAAACGCCGGATACGAACTGACAGTCGTCACGCAAAATATTGACGGCTTGCATCAAAAGGCCGGCTCAAAACGCATAGTGGAAATGCACGGCGCGTTGCGGACTTTATCCTGTACGGAATGTTTCAAGCAAGCTGCATCGGAGCCATTTTTACAGTCTTATATTGAGGATGGAAAAATCCCTCGATGCTTGAATTGCAATGGAATCCTGAAACCAGATGTGATATTGTTCGGAGAACAACTCCTGCAATCCGCGTGGATGGAGGCGCAGCGCGCAGCACGTCAATGCCACCTGATGCTGGTCGCGGGTTCCTCATTGGAAGTCCTGCCAGTGGCAGGATTACCGATGCAAGCCCTCGATCACGGCGCGCATCTGATCATCATCAACAATACGCCCACATACCTGAACGGACGTGCGGACGTCGTCATCATGGACGACGTCGCCACCATAATCCCTGAAATAGTGAAGCGAGTTCTGCATGGCTGAGATCAAAACACAAACACTCGATAGTTACCTGCGTCTGATTGAAATTTCACGCGACCTGGCGTCCACACTGGACCTGGATACTTTGCTGACGGACATCGTGCGCGCCTCAGCGGACATCACCTCCGCCTCAGCCGCCTCCATTTTGCTATATGACGACACCGCGCGCCAGCTCTATTTTCAGATTGCCACCGATATGGACGAACCCACCATGCGCGGGCTGATCGTGCCGCTCGATAAAAGCATCGCGGGCTGGATCGTGACCAACCGAAAATCCGTGCGCATTGATGACGCCCACAAGGATGAACGCTTCTTCAGCGATGTGGAACAAACCGTCGGTTATTCAACAAAGTCCCTGCTCGGCATTCCGTTGATTACGAAGAACAAAATCGTCGGCGTGCTGGAGGTGGTTAATAAGAAAAGGGGCAGGTTCACCGATCCCGACGAATCCATGCTCACCGTGTTGGGCGCGCAGGCGGCAGTTGCGATTGAGAACGCGCGCTTGTTCCAGCAATCGGACCTGATCGCGGAGTTCGTTCACGAATTGCGCACACCGCTTGCATCGCTAAGCACAGCCACCTATCTCCTGCTTCGCCCCGAAATGTCACGCGAGCAACGCGATCAGATCGTCAATAACATTCACAACGAGACCCTGCGCCTGAATTCCCTGGCATCCTCATTCCTTGATCTGGCGCGGTTGGAATCGGGCCGCGTGCAATTCCGTAAAACGCGTTTCAGCGCGGCAGACCTGATCTATGAATGCCGCGACGTGATGATGTCCAAGGCGCAGGAGACGGATATTCAAATCCGCGTGGATGTCCCCAATGACATGCCGCTGATGGAAGCGGACCGCGACAAGATCAAACAGATATTGCTCAACCTGACCAGCAACGCTCTCAAGTATAACCGCCCAAATGGCTCAGTCATCATGACCGGCAGTTTCACCGATACGGAGCTGACCATCACAATTCAGGATACAGGCATCGGCATACCGGATGACTCCGTTCCCCACCTCTTCGAAAAATTCTACCGGGTGCGAGAGCATGAGGGCAAAGCCTCAGGAACAGGTCTGGGCTTATCCATTTGCAAGCAGATCATTCAGGGGCATAACGGCCGCATTGAAGTGAAAAGCAAGATGGGCGTTGGCACGTCTTTTGCTGTTCATCTGCCGCGCACGACGAAGACTGTGCCGCGTAGTAACGAATAAAAATATGTCACTGCGAGCCTTTGGCGAAGCAGTTCCTTATGAGATGGGATTGCTTCTCGAAGACTCGCAAGGACATATAACTAAGGTTCAACCAGCACCTTGAGCGTGCCTGCTTCAGTGGCGCGCTCAAATGCTTTTAACGCATCATTCAATTTAAATTCAGCCGCGATCAAAACTGTCGGATCAACCTGCAGCGTTTCCATCAATCGCAACGCGGGTTCGAAGGGCCCACAACGCGAGCCAATGATGTTGATCTCATCCACCACAACCGACGAGAAGTTGACGTTGATCTCGCCTTTATAGGTGGATTTTAAAACCAGCGTCCCTCGCGGACGAATGGCTTGTCTCGCTAAAGAAAAGCCGCCCGGCGACCCGGTCGCTTCCACCACTATATCCCACCTCCAGGGTTTAACCTCCTCCTCAGAAATGATCCTGACCCCGCGCGCTTTCAACAAATCCTGTTGATGCGTATGCCGCGCGACGACTCGCAGGTCACAACCCCTCAATGCCAGCGTTTGCGCGATGAGCTGGCCAAGCCGCCCCGCGCCAACCAGCAGGACTCGATCTGTGGAATTGATCTGTATTTGCTGTTGTATCTCCAACGCTGCGGCAAGGGGTCCGGTGAAGACAGCCATTTCATCGGGGACGGAATCAGGTACGCGATGCAAGTTGGCGATTGGTAAAGTTGTATATTCTGCAAACGCCCCATCGCGATTGATGATTCCCAATACAGTGCGGTGTTCGCAATGAGTCGGGCGTCTGTTCAGGCATTGCTCATATTCATTACACACAACGTTGATCTCACCAACCACGCGTTGACCGATCCACGAACTGTCATCGGCTTCTACGACTTCGCCAACAAATTCATGTCCGATAATGCCCGTGTACGGGTAATACCCTTTCACCAGTTCAAGATCTGTGCTGCAAATCCCCGCCTTTCGTATTTTGACCAATGCTTCATTCGGCTTCTGCGTTTGAGGAACATCACGCAAAGAAATCTTATTATCTTCAAGCCAGAGGGCGCGCATAATTTTATTCTTCCGCAACAACCCACTGATCACGTCCATTATTCTTAGCCTGATACAGGGCTTTATCCGCGCGGGTGAGAAAGGTGAACCAGTCCTCCTTGTGTACCTTGTATTGCGCCACCCCCATACTGATGGTCAGGGAAATATCATGTTCGCCAGCCTTAATAACCAGTGACCGAACATGCGCGCACAGGCGTTCAGCCTGTTCGGTTGCGGATTTCAAAACGCTGTGCGGCAAAATAACGAGAAACTCCTCGCCGCCATAACGCCCGATGCTATCCGGGTGACGGATGTGCTGGCGCAACTCGTCTGCCAGGCTTCGCAGGACTTCATCGCCGACCGGATGACCATAGGTGTCGTTGATCTTTTTGAAGTGGTCAACGTCCATCATCGAGATCGAGAAAGGTGTGCCATAGCGGTCCGCAAACATCGTTTCGCGCTGTAAATCCCCGAGGATTTGCTTGCGGTTGGGAAGGAACGTCAACTCATCCGTATGAGAGATCTCATTCGCCTGGGCGATGACTGCCACCAGTTCCTTCTCCTTTCTCTTAAGACGCTGTTTCATTGTGCGCAGTTCTGCGGTCACAGTTTCAAGATCGTCCGCGCCGCGCATAGGCTCTGCGATAAACAAGACGCGTCCCCCCGGTAGTGGAATGAAGAGGCACCCGGAACTTCCGCTTCGATTCTCGTGGACAAACTCCAGGTCTCCCCGCATCCTGGCGCGTTCATGGAGCGCGCCCGCCAGGAGTTCTTCGAAAAGGACTCTACTTGAAGGCGCAAGAAAATCTTTCAGGTGTCTTGTATCGGGCAGGGTCTTTTTGATCGCATCAAAAGACGGATTCCACGAAAGCAGTTCCCCATCTTTTTCAAGCAATGCAACCAGCAGACTTGTGGACTCAAGGAAAGATTGAGTGCCATAGCGGGCGAATAACATAGCCAGTTCGCTTCTTGCCTGACGTTTAGCGGGCACCGCGCCTCCCAAACTGACGCTCGAGCAAATCCACGGAAAGATGGATCATCGTCGGGCGTCCATGCGGACAGGTGCGCGGCGAATCGCAGGCTTCGAGGTCGGTGAGCAGGGCGCGCTGTTCCTCGTTGGACAGGACTTGTCCTGCCTTGACAGCCATCCGCTTGCAGACGCGCGCAGCAAGTTTTTTCTCGATTTCGTTTTGCAGAGGCGACTCGTCCTCTTCGAAGTCTTCAACCAACGCGCGCAAAGCCGCGGAGGGATCGCTTCCCATAAACAACACAGGCATGGCGCGGATCTGAAATGTGTTTGGACCAAACTCCTCCACGTTGAAGCCGAAGTGTTGGAGCGCTGGTAATTGGGTAATTAGTAAATGAGTGGATTGAGGAGGGAGAGTCACGACAGCAGGGGTAAGCAAGGATTGCGATGGGATATTCTTCATTGCGTGTTGCACCATTAATTTCTCGAACAAAACGCGTTCATGCGCGGCGTGCTGGTCTATGAGATACAAACCATCCGGACCTTCGGCAACAAGATAAGTCGCGCCGATTTGACCGATCAATCTCAAGAGGGGAATAGTTATCAAAGATTCGCGGTTTACGGCTTGGGATTGGAGATTGGCGACTGGAGGTTGCGGGGCAGTCTCTAATCTCCAGTCACTATTCACTGATAACTGATCACCGCTCACTGCCGAAGGTTCATCATGGCCAATCGCCCAATCCAAACCAACAAGAGACTTTGATTCAGATGGCTGGGTATGTGTGGTCCCCCACAGACTTGGGGCGACATTCGGGACGGGTGAATATGCCAGCAAGGCCTTGCGCGCCGAGCGTTGGACAAAACTAAAAATCTTATCCTGATTCCGAAACCGCACTTCTGCTTTGGCAGGATGGACATTGACATCCACTTCTTCGGGCCGGATTTCAAGAAACAAAGCCGTCAGCGGATAACGTCCCACCATCAGCAGTGTATGATACGCCTGCAAGAGCGCCGTACTGAGGGACACATCATGCACCCAGCGGCCATTGATGAAGAACGTGATCTCCTTGCGGTTGGAACGCGTCAGAGACGTCGGACTGATGAAACCAGTTATTTTATATCCATCTTCCTCAGCCATCATCTCCAGCATTTGCTTTGCAACATCCACGCCATATAACGCGGCAAGGATGGCGCGCCGGTCGCCGTCGCCAGTTGTTTGCAGGATGATGTTTTTGCCCTCGGATAATTTGAAGCGTCTATCCGGGTAGGCGAGCGCGTAGCGCGTGACTAGCAAGTCGATTGCGCGGCGTTCGGTGACATCCGCCTTGAGGAATTTCAAACGCGCCGGGACGTTGTGGAACAAGTCCTCGACGCGGATGGTCGTGCCGACGGTCGTTCCAATTCTTGTGAGTTTTCCAGCCTTGCCGCCCTCCATGCGCAAGCGCGCGCCTTCTTTTTCGTTCTCTACGCGCGAGGTGACTGTCATCCGTGAAACGGAGCCGATCGAAGCGAGGGCTTCGCCGCGGAATCCAAGCGTGGAGATGGAAAAAAGATCGTCGGAGCGGACCAGCTTCGAGGTCGCGTGACGCGAGACTGCTAAATCCAATTCGTCAGAAGGAATCCCAGATCCGTCGTCCGCAACTTCGATCAGTTTTTTTCCCGCGTCTTCGACTGTAATTGTGATCGCGCGCGCATCTGCATCCAGTGAATTTTCCAGCAACTCTTTGACGACGGATGCAGGCCGCTCGATCACCTCGCCCGCGGCAATTTGCGATGCGACTTCAGATGAAAGGAGACGAATAGGCATTCAGCGATTATAACTCCTTGCAGGGATATAATAAAAAAATATCGTTGGAGAATAAATGAAACGAATACTTTTACTCATCGCTTTGTTGGCGCCTTTGCTTGCCGCCTGTATTTCCGCATCCGCTTCTCCGAGTTTGACGCCTGACGCTTCGAGTATGCTCACCCCTCTGCCAACAGAGACACGAACCGCAACCCACATCCCAACATCCACCGCCACATTTATACCCGCGCCTTCGCAAACTCCAGATCCATACTTTCCGTATACCAACGAGTACCTGCGGTCACGCGCCTATGGAGGCGGGCAGATCGAGTTTGTGGAAATCCTTGGGCAAAACATTTTCTTCACGCGTTACCTCATTCGTTATCCCAGCGATGGTCTGAACATCTATGGTTTTGCCAATATTCCGAACGACGCGGAACGGCATCCAGTCATGATTGCTCTGCACGGGTATATTGACCCAGCCATCTACAACACATTGGATTACACCACGCACTATGCGGATGCGCTTGCAAGCGCGGGTTTTATCGTTCTGCATCCAAATTTGCGCGGTTACCAGCCGTCTGATAATGGCGACAATCTTTTCCGTGTGGGGATGGCGACCGATGTGCTGAATCTCATCGCGCTGATAAAGACGCAAAGCGGCGGCAGTGACCCATTGCAGAATGCCGACCCAAATCTGATCGGGTTATGGGGGCACAGCATGGGCGGTGGGATCAGCACGCGTGTGTTGACGGTGAGTGCTGATATTAAAGCCGCCGTTCTTTATGGCGCGATGAGCGGCGACGAACAGAAAAATTACGAAGGTATTCGGGAATGGTCAGGGAACACGCGCGGGTTGGAGGAACTTGACGTTCCCATCGAAGCGCTCGACCGCATCTCGCCCATGTATTTCTTTCAGAACATCACCGCCGCAGTCAGCATCCATCACGGCATGGCAGATGCGCTCGTTCCAATTGATTGGTCCACGTTGACTTGCGAACAACTAACATCGCTTGGAAAGAATGTGGAATGTCATTATTATGAAGACATGCCGCACACGTTTTACGGACCGGGTGACGAGCAATTCATCCAAAACACCATTCAGTTCTTCAATCAATATCTGGCAACGCCGTAACGGTATAATCGCCCAATGCGCTTCTCGACCCTCTTCTTCGACCTCGACGACACGCTCTACCCCAACTCCACGGGTTTATGGAAGGCCATCAAGGAACGCATGAACATTTACATGCGTGATCAACTTTGTATTCCCGCGCAGAATGTCTCGCAACTGCGCGAGCAATATTTCAAAATGTATGGGACCACGCTGCGCGGATTGCAGGAACGCCACAATGTGGATAAGGAGGATTTCCTCGCCTTTGTGCATGACCTGCCCCTGAAGGATTACCTGGCCCCGAACCCGACTCTGCGGAACGTCATCGCTTCACTGCCGACCCGCAATCTGATCTTCACCAACGCAGACGTTCCCCACGCCCGACGCGTCCTCGCCGCGCTTCAACTCGACGACTTATTTGAAACCATTGTGGATGTGAACGCGGTTGCGCCTTATTGCAAACCCATGCCTGAGTCATTTGCCATTGCGATGGAACTCGCCGATGAACCCAACCCGCGCAAATGCGTGATGATCGACGACCTGCCGCGCACCACACGCGCCGCGCTGGATGTGGGCATGGCAAGCCTCTTATATGGGAGCGAGGAACCAACATCCGATGCGAG
>CAZIYY010000012.1:39143-47709 GCA_964543585.1 uncultured Anaerolinea sp.
CGTTTTTACGGATTGGACTCATTTACCCATCTTGTTGGGAGATGAGTGATATTGGATGGTTCTGGTTGGAAAAGTGGGCGGGAAATAGCGTAAAGTCTTACAATTTGTTGATGCCGCTCATACGCTTTCATAATATTCAATTCATGGTGCATTAATCACAGTGTTGTATCTTTATCCCGTACTTGCCGTATATCTTCACGGAGGCATTTGTGAATAAAACCATCAAAATAATCATTGGTCTGTTTGTGGGGGTCATTCTGCTGACAGGGGTCTTCTCTGGCGGGATTCTCGTTGGGCATCTTTTGCCTGGAAGTGGACAAATCCCTTTCATCAGCGATATCCTCCCCGCCACGCCCAGTGTCTTGCCGGACCAGCAGGCCTCCACGCCGGGTGAAATGCAGCTGCTCTTCGTCCCGTTCTGGGAGGCGTGGAACATCGTCCACGCGCAATTTGTGAACCAGCCGATAGACGATGTGGCGCTCATGCGCGGGGCGATCAAAGGCATGATGGACGCTCTGGAGGATAAGCAAACCTTCTACATGGAACCAACGTTGTATCAAAGCGAATCGTCGTCATTGTCGGGCGAGTATGAAGGCATCGGAGCGTACGTGGATTTGGATGGAAAATACCTGACCATTGTCAGCCCCATCGCCGGTTCCCCTGCGGAAGCGGCGGGGTTGAAGCCTGGGGATAAAGTCATCGCGATCGACGGCAAAGATATGACAGGCTCCACGCCCGAAGAGGCGCGTTTAAAGGTGCTGGGTCCGGCGGGCACAACGGTCACTTTATCGGTCTCACGCGAGGGTGAGTCCGAACCGCTGGAATTCGTCATCACACGCGCCCGCATCAGCGTTAAGAGCGCAGAAGGTAAAATGCTGAAAGACGGCATCGCCTATATTGACATCAACACCTTCGGCGATAATACGACCGCTGAGCTTCGCGCAACGCTGAAAACCCTGCTAAAGGAAAATCCGAAGGGAATCATTATTGACTTGCGTAATAACCCCGGCGGATACCTGCAAACATCCGTTGAGGTGGCGTCGGAGTTCATTGACAAGGGCGTTGTCTTATATGAACAGTATGGTGACGGCAAACGCGACGTGTACAACGCCAGTGGTAACGGGCAGGCAACCGATCTCCCGATTGTGGTTTTGATCAACAAGGGTTCGGCATCCGCTTCTGAAATCCTGGCCGGCGCATTGCAGGATTACGGGCGCGCCCGCCTTGTCGGTGTTACGTCATATGGAAAAGGTTCAGTGCAGATCTGGTCGCCGCTTTCAAATGACCAGGGCGCGGCGCGCGTGACGATTGCCAAGTGGCTGACGCCGACCGAACGCGCCATTGATGGGATTGGTCTTACGCCGGATGTTGTTGTGGAGTGCGATGCTTGTGATTTGACCGACACTACAAACGATCCGCAAATCCAGGCAGCAATGGAAACGTTGAACGCGCTCATTAATGAGACTCCGATCCCAACCTCGATGCCAACCAGCATCCCAACAGCTGTTCAATAAGTATCTTCATGCTCGCCGCCGAGGCTTATACAGAGCCTGTCGAAGTGACGGCAGCTGGAGATTAACAAAATAATCTGGAGACAACTATGCACTTCTTTGACCCAACCTATTTCATCTTCATGATCCCTGCGTTCATCCTCATGGGGCTCACCTCATGGTACGTGCGCTCATCCTACAACAAATGGAGTCGCGTACGCGCCTCAAGCGGACTCACAGGTGCTCAAGCCGCGCAGAGATTGATCTCCAACGGCAATCTTTACGGGGTGCAAGTGCAGGGCACAGCCGGGGATCTCACCGATCACTACGACCCGCGCAATAAGACCCTGTTCCTCTCCAATGGCGTAGCGAACAGCCCGTCGGTGGCTTCGGTGGCAATCGCCGCGCATGAACTCGGTCACGCCATGCAGGATGCGGAGGAATACTTTCCGTTGCGCTTCCGTGCCGCGCTTGTGCCTGTCGTCAACATCGGCTCAAACCTGGGATGGATACTCATCATGGTTGGATTACTCCTTCGTTCGACCGGCCTTGGGATCAGCCTTGCCTGGCTGGGTGTACTGGTTTTTGCAGGCGGAGCACTCTTTTCGCTCGCCACCCTGCCCGTGGAATTCAACGCCTCTGCACGTGCGAAGCAGTTGCTCGCGCAAACGGGTATCATCCAAACCGACGAGGAGAGGCGCGGGGTCAATCAAGTGCTTAACGCGGCCGCGTTAACTTACGTCGCTGGCTTGATCACCGCCATCCTGCAACTGCTCTATTATGTCTTCCTCGTCGGCGGACGACGCAGAAATTGATAATTACATATTCAATACATGGGACAGACACCCGCGAGGTTTTCGCGGGTGTCTGTGTATAATCCTGCCGATATGCGAAAATTCCTGTTCATCCTTGTCCTGTTTTTTGGAGCTGCCCTGGTTTTCCTGAGTTTTGGCGAACTCGAAAGCATCGTGAAAACGCTTCGGCATGCTAATCTGTGGTTTCTTCTGCTGGCTCTCCTCATCCAGAGTGGATGGTTCCTCGTATCGGGCTTAACCTTTCATTCGCTTTATCGCCTGCTGCGCATGGATGGAACGATCTATAAACTTTCCCTGATGGCCGCCGCCGCAAACTTCGTCGGCACTGTTACACCAAGCGCAGGCATGGGCGGCGTGGCAGTCTTTTTCAGCGATGCAAATCGCAACGGGGATTCCCTGGGCAGGATAACGGTCGCCAGCGTGCTATCTGTTTTTCTCGATTACGTTGCATTCCTCTTTGTGCTGACCCTGGCGTTGGTGGGTCTTTTCCGCCGCAACGATCTTGCCCCCAGCGAAATCGCCGCATCCGCTGTGATCCTTGCAATTGCCGTCACATTAGGCTTCCTGCTCTATCTCGGCTCGCGTTCAGCCGACGCTCTTGGAAACGCGCTAGCATGGATGGCTAGGCTTGTCAATCGCGCGGTGAAGCCTTTCATCCATCGCGATTATCTCGATGAAGCCAGGGCGCATGAATTTGCCCGCGAAATGGAGGCAGACCTCAAGGCGCTCCCTGAGAGACCGCGCGGCCTCGTCAAGCCGGTACTATTCGCGTTCGCAAACAAGGCGCTTATGATGTGTGTCCTGGCAGCTTCCTTCCTGTCCTTCGAGGTCCCATTCACAATTGAAACCATCGTCGGCGGTTTCGCCATCTCCTATCTATTCCTCATTGTTTCCCCAACGCCGTCCGGCATCGGCATTGTGGAGGGCGTCATGCCCCTGGCGTTATCCTCCCTGCATGTTGAATGGAGCCAGGCTGTGGTCATTACGCTGACTTATCGCGCCGTCACGTTCTGGTTTCCGATGGCGATTGGCGCAATTGCATTTCGTATCTTACACATGGGCGAAACATAATCCATGTCCCTCGCCTCTCTTTTGGATTTCTGGAAACGTGACCGCGACACCGCGCCCAACCTCGTTGCATGGCGGACGCTTCCTCCGCGTCCTGCGCAAACGCATCCCTTCCCGACCGATCTGCCTGCTCCTCTTTCCCAAACTTTGATCGCCGCTGGAATTCATTCCCTGTACTCCCACCAACTCGAAGCATGGACGTATTCACTCGCGAACGAAAACATCGTCCTCGCCACAGGCACAGCCAGCGGTAAGACCCTCGCCTATAACCTGCCCGTTTTTGCATCTTTGCTTCAAGATAACAATGCCCGCGCGCTCTATCTCTTTCCGACAAAAGCATTAACCCAGGACCAATTCTCTAATCTCCAATCACCTATTACCAATCTCCAATTACCAAACACCAATTACCAATCCCCAAGCCCTGCAATCTACGACGGGGATACGCCTTCATCTGCAAGACCCTCCATCCGCAAAAACGCTCGCATTGTACTCTCCAACCCCGACATGCTTCACACAGGCATCCTGCCTCATCATACCAACTGGCTGGATTTCTTCACCCATCTAAAATTTATCGTCATTGACGAAATGCACACCTATCGCGGCGTTTTCGGCTCGCACGTCGCCAATGTAATTCGAAGACTCAAACGCGTTGCCCAATTCTATGGAAGCAATCCGCAGTTCATTCTTGCCTCCGCGACGATCGGCAACCCAAAAGAGTTGGCAGGGAAATTAATAGAAGAACCTGTTCACTTGATTGATAACGACGGCTCGGCGCGCGGCGCGCGTCACTTCATCATCTACAACCCTCCCCTTGTGGACGAATCACTTGGCTTGCGAAAATCATCCCTGCTCGAAGGCGTGAGATTGGCGCAAGACTTGCTGCGAAACGATATTCAATCTGTCGTCTTTGCAAGATCAAGAAGAAGCGTCGAAATAATTCTGACCTATCTTCAAGAAAATCAACAACCACCCACGCACGCTGCACGCTCCACGTTACGCGCCTCACAAATAAGAGGTTATCGTTCAGGTTATCTCCCCACCCAACGAAGAGAGATAGAAAAGGGTTTAAGAGATGGAAGCGTCAAAACCGTCGTAGCCACCAATGCGCTCGAATTGGGAATTGATATAGGCGGGCTGGGCGCGGCGATCCTCGTCGGCTACCCGGGCACCGTCGCTTCAGCGCGACAACAGGCGGGACGCGCGGGACGCGGTCTTGAATCCGCAGTGGCTGTGATGGTCGCATCCGCCAGTCCGCTGGACCAGTTCCTCGCGCATCATCCCGAATATTTCTTTGGGCGTTCGCCCGAACAGGCGCTTGTTAATCCCGATCATCTGTTGATCCTGTTGGAGCATTTGCGCTGTGCGATGTTCGAACTGCCGTTTCAAAAAGGCGAAGGCTTTGGCGCTCTCTCGGTGCAAACCATTGAAGAATATCTGAATTTCCTGGTTGAAAATAACGAAGCGCATCTCTCGAAAGAAAAATACTATTGGATGGCGGATCAATATCCCGCTGCCAACATCTCACTGCGTTCCGCGTCCCCGCATAGCGTTGTCCTGCAAGTGACAAACGACGACCCTTCGACTTTCGCTTCGACAGGCTCAGCGCAGCGGCTCAGTGCAAGCCGACCCATAACCATCGGCACAGTAGACGGCGAGAGCGCGGCATGGATGACTCATCCCGGCGCGATCTATTTGCACGAGGCGCAATCCTATTTTGTTGACGAATTGAATCTCGAAGAACACATTGCCCGCCTGCGCCCCATCCAAAGCGATTACTACACCGAACCCTTGCAACAAACCAATGTTGAAGTTTTATCCAACAACGCCCAAGCCGCAGTCCGCGGCGGCGAAATCTGTTGGGGTGAATTACAAATTACCACTTACGTTACAGGCTTCCGCAAACGACGCTGGTACACGCACGAGAATCTTGGCGAAGAACCGCTGGACCTGCCTCCCTCCGATTTGCAAACGACCGGCTACTGGCTTTCCCTCTCCGAAGAGATTGTGGAGCATCTGCGCGAAACTGGAGCCTGGTCCAATGACCCGAACGATTACGGCCCCGATTGGCAAAAGATCCGCGACCGCGTGCGAGCGCGTGATGGATACAAGTGTCAGGTCTGCGGCGCGCCTGAGACGAGCCGCCAACACGACGTACATCACAAGACTCCATTTCGCGCGTTCATTTCTTTGGCAGAAGCGAATCGACTTGAAAATCTAACAACGCTCTGTCCGTCCTGCCATCATAAAGTGGAACAAAACGTCCGCATGAGAAGCGGACTTGCCGGACTCGTGTACGTGCTTGGCAACCTCGCGCCGCTCTTCCTCATGTGCGATACAGGTGACCTAGGCACACACATCGAACCAACCGAAAATCAAACCTTTGGCGGACCGACGATTGTTTTATACGATTCGATTCCTGCAGGAATTGGCTTTAGCCAGAAACTCTTTGAACTGCACGACGAGTTAATAGCGCGCGCCCTTGAACTCGTCAGCGAATGTGCCTGCGCGGACGGCTGTCCCTCGTGCGTAGGTCCCGGCGGCGAAAATGGGGTTGGGGGAAAGCAGGAAGCGCTTGCCATCTTGAAAATGTTGACAAAGAATTAAACGGCAGTAATCGTCGAGCGGATAAGACGCTACAGGCTGATTGCCTCGATATATCGCTCTGCAGATCGCTTCATCGCGGATTTCGCGTTGGTAGCCACAATGAGATCCCACCAGCCGCCATAGATGCGATCAAAAGCAAAAGGTTCAACCACCTGAACGATACGCTCGACTGCGCGCACGTTCAAGGGAATCATATTGGGATAACTGTACATAAAACTGACATAGCGCCTGTCCTGTGCGACTTGCATGGTATCGCCAACCAACAGCGCGCCGCGTCCTTCTGCACCCTGCGCCCAATGCAGTACCGTTGAACCTGGGAAATGACCGCCGCAACGTACCAGGGCCAGGCCATCCAACAAGGGATGCGTCTCGCCTCCCCAGAATACAAAAGCTGGATCGGGCCGCATCACCCATTCACGATTGTCCACATGCCAATAGATAGGAGCGTTTTCGAAGGCGCGACTCCATTCCACCAGCGATCCAACCGTGTGCGGATGTGAGACGGCGATCGCTGAAATCCCGCCGCGCCCACGGATGGCTTCGACCGTTGCATCGTCAAGCAGGCTGATGCAATCCCATAACACATTTCCATTCGGCGTTTGAATCAATAGCGCGCGTTGACCAATCGCAAAGCCAGGCACCGTGCCAATGCCAGTTATCTTGGCATCGATATCCTCGACTCGATTGTGATATTCCTTCTGCATTTCAGGGATGGTCGTCCAGCGCTGACCTTTCTGTCCGACGTACTGTCTTTCATCCTCGCAAATGAGACAATGCCCGGGCGGCGTGTCTGTTTCCCCGTGTTGGACTCCACAAGTGGCACAAATATAATTTATCATGGCTCTCTCCTTGGCAAAGGTTGATCTTGGGGTGATAGATGAAAGGAAGGCGTAAAAGTTCCAAATTCGTCATTCCTCTTCAGTTAACAATCCATCTAAAGTCTCTATTAACTCAGGCAAGCCCTCTGTTGCAGCGAGCCAAATACGGTTGATCGAGGTTTCCCCATATTCGTGCGCAATGACATTACGAAGGCGAAGGCTTACGCATCGCGACAAGCTTGAATGTGACGCAGCGCTGCCTCTCGTGGAAGCATTCGCCCAACACGAACGCGTACCTCTGGAAAGTGAGCAAACACAGCATAAATGAAGTCCCGCAATTCCTCCAGCACTTCCTCGCCCACCTCGACCTCCTGACCGGGAAGAGCCGCCAATACTTTATGATCTACCTCGCCGTCCTCGTCTTGTTCCAACAGACCGATGGGTTCGCACTCCACGATGGCGCCAGGCTTCAGGCTGTCCCGTGTAATGAGGTAGCAATCCACGTTGTCCCCTTCTGCTGCGCTCGTCCCCAGGATAAACCCATACGGATAGGGATACGGTCGAGAGACCAGACGCGTCTCCTTATACTCCAAAGTTTTTTCGTTATATAGATTCTTCTCGCGGGAACCTGCTTCAACTTCGATGCATACCTTTATCATGCGGACCTCTCACCAACTCATCCGTGCTTGTATTGAACACACTTATTACATCCCAGTCCCATCGAACCCTTGAATGACGCCTTTCTGCATAAGTAGCTGTACGCAGATTATATGCCCGCAGAAAATAAATAACAATGTGGCTCAAGTATTGAAAGAGTGAACTTTAACAAGAGCAGAGATGAAAGTCGGAGAAATGCGTTTCAAATTGACCCTGCATTCATGAACGGCGACATAGCCGGAAAGGTATTTCTTGTGCACGCCGCGAAAGGAACGCAGGAAGTTGCGTAAGCCGGTCCACATGCCTTCAGCGGTATTGGTGTGGACTTCTCGAACACCATCCCCATCGTCGTCGCGTGCCCATTCTCTGATACCATGTTGCACAGAGGAGCGTGTTCGCTCAATGCCATTGTAGCTGTCGTACTCGTCCGTGTAGACATGGCAATCAGATAATGTAAACTGATGCACATGCTTTTCCAATGTGGCGGCTTTCGTGTCCATGACCACACGCAAACGCACCTGACCGCTTTCACGCCCAACCACACCTAAAACGGGCGGACGATCATTCTCGTAGGTGCCGCGTCCGCGTCGTTTGTTGGCTCGGCAACGAGGTGGATCCAGCGGATCGAAGTGTTCGTCACCTTTTTTCCCCCGCATTTTGAAACAGTTCATCGCTTTCTGCTTCAAAATCGGGTAAAGGTTTTTCGGACTGCAACAATCTGGCATTGTCTTGTATCTTTCGACGCAGTTGCAGAACCGTCACGTAGTTCAACTCCAGTTCAGTTGCCAGCACAGCGGAGGGCTCGCCTTTCAAGACACCTCGGATCAACAGAACCGCTTGCTGCGGACGCAACTGCCGCTGTTCAAATACCGTGCCTGTGTAAAGATTGTAGAGGCTCTTGCAATCTTTACAACGATACACTTTCAACTCGCTCTTACGTGTGACCCGAAAAACATTGCCTCGTTCAACTGAAGATTTGCACCATGGACACTTCAACCCTTCAGGATGAAAATGTTCCAAGAGCCATTGCTCGCTTTGTTCGGGACTGAGTAGGTTTGTGATTGGAAATTCCATACCACAGTCTACCAGATTCACTTATTTCATAGTTGAGCCA
>CAZIYY010000013.1:0-19949 GCA_964543585.1 uncultured Anaerolinea sp.
CGGCTTCGTTGGCGAGTTCACCATTTTGCCTGTGAACCGAACGCGCCGAGCAAAATGGTGAACTCGCCAACGAAGCCGTTCAAGCCAGGCAAACCCATGGAAGAGAGGGCGACGATGAGCATCACCGTGCCAAAGACAGGCGTGACCTTCCACAACCCGCCATAGACTTTGAGTTCGCGCGTATGTGTCTGTTCGTAGATCATGCCGACGAGGAGGAACAACGCGCCCGTGCTGAGACCGTGATTGATCATCTGCAAGATTGCGCCTGCAATACCCTGCGGATTCAACGCGAACAATCCGAGCATGACGAAGCCGAGGTGACTCACAGAAGAATATGCAACCAGTTTCTTGACATCCGCCTGCGCGTACGAGACCGCTGCGCCGTAAATGATCCCGATGGTCGCAAAGAGCGCGATCCACGGAGCGGCTTGAATAGTGGCATCAGGGAAAAGCGGAATATTGAAACGCAGGAAACCGTACGTTCCCATCTTCAACAGAACACCAGCCAAAATCACTGAACCAGCAGTCGGCGCTTCGACGTGCGCGTCGGGAAGCCACGAATGCAAGGGCCACATCGGGACTTTGATGGCAAACGCGGCAGTGAACGCGAGGAAGAGCCAGAGTTGAATGTTGGCTGGAATGTTGCCCTGTGCAATCAAATCGGGAACGGAAAAAGTTTTTCCGTAAATACCAAGCCACAGGATGGCAAGCAGCATCAAAATAGAACCAGCCATCGTGTAAAGGAAAAACTTGATGGCGGCATAAATGCGGCGCGGTCCGCCCCAGATGCCGATCAGGAAGTACATCGGCACGAGCGTGAATTCCCAGACGATATAAAAGAGGAACAGGTCTTGCGCGAGGAACACGCCTGTCATGCCCACTTCGAGCAAAAGGAAAAAGATCATGAAGTCTTTGACGCGTTCTTCGACGGCAGTCCATGTGGATAAGATCGAGATCGGCGTCAGGAACGCAGTGAGCAAAACGAGCAAAATGCTGAGACCGTCAACTGCCAGATAATATTGGATATTCCATCCCGCCACTTGAATCCAGTTGTATTGCGCTTTCAATTGCAAATCGGGATTCGAGGCGTTGAACATCGTCAGCACCCAAAGCGAAATGCCGAATGTGATCAACGTGATAACGAGTGTCGTCCAACGCAAGGTATTTTTCTGATCGCTGGGGATGAAGAATATAATCAATACACCCAAAAGCGGGAAGAAAGTTAGAAGCGTCAAAGGTTGCAAAAGAAATTCCATAGTGATTCCTTGTTTCTACAAGTTATTTCATCAAAAGATAACCTAGGATGAGAACAACACCCAACAATACTGACAACGCATACGAACGCACGAATCCATTCTGGATCTTGCGCATGGTCGCCGATATATTTTGAGTCCATGTGCCCAAGCCGTTCGCGAAGGCGTCAATGCCTTTTTGATCGGCATATTGATCAAGCGCAATGTTACTGACCCAGTTATACGTCGCTGCGACGACCGTATCATGGAACCAGTCGTGCCAGAATTTTCCGTCAATCACATCCGCGAGGAACTGGGATAATTTCGTGAATGGCGTGATGATGATCGCCTGATAGATTTCATCCACGAACCATTTGTTTTCCATGCCTGTAAAGACAGCACCTAGAGATTTTTTCAACGGATCGATCTCACCAGCCTTAAGCGGATTTCGTCCATAGATGAGCCATGAGAAGAAGATGGCGAGTAATGCAAGGACTGTTGAAATGCCCGCGACTTGCAAATTAAGCGGCAAGCCTTCCACTTCACCAAGCGTATGCCCAAGCCAATGACCCAAATTGTGGAAACCTTCAAACGGAAGATTGAGCGCCCCGCCTACCAACGAGAGAACTGCCAGTATCATCAATGGCACAGTTATGATCGCGGGACTTTCCTCTGCGTGTGCGGCGGCTTCATGACGCGGTTCGCCAAAGAACACCATCCAGATTTGGCGTCCCATATAAAAGGCAGTGAAGAACGCGGCGATGGTCAACAGCAAATATACAAATGGAAAATGTTTACTTGCATCCAGCAGAATTTCATCCTTCGACCAGAATCCCGCGAACGGGACAATGCCAGCAAGCGCGAGCGTACCAATCATATAGAGCCAGAATGTGACAGGCATGGTCTTGCGAAGCCCGCCCATGTTACGCATGTCACCTGGATCAAACACTTCTTCATGCCCTGTGGAAGGGTGTGAATCATGGCTGGCATGTCTTTCTTCTTTCTTCTTTCCAAATTTCTTTGACTTTGCTTCGTGATGCGCGTGCGCATGTTCTACATGATGATGCCCGCGTTCCAATCCCAAAATAACCGAGCCAGCGGAAAGGAACAACAAAGCCTTGAAGAACGCGTGTGTGACGAGGTGGAACATCCCTGCCACATACCCGCCCATGCCGACCGCCGCGACCATAAATCCAAGTTGACTGATGGTCGAATAAGCCAGCACGCGCTTGATGTCGTATTGACCGACGGCAATCGTCGCGGCGAAGAGCGCGGTCACCGCGCCGACTAGGGCGACGATATTTTGCGCTTCGTGAACTGACGAATAAAGCGGAGCAGAACGCGTGATGAGATACACGCCCGCGGTCACCATCGTGGCGGCATGGATCAACGCCGAAACGGGCGTAGGACCCGCCATCGCATCGGGAAGCCAGACATACAGAGGAATCTGCGCGGACTTGCCAGCGACGCCGACCAGCATAAACAATGTAATCGCGGTGATCACTCCATGCGAAACCTCATGTACTTGTCCAAACACAACATCAAATTGAAAACTGCCAAACGCCCAAAACATGATGAAGCCCGCGATCATAAATCCGAAGTCACCGACGCGGTTGGCAATAAATGCTTTCTTGGCGGCATCCGAGTTTGCCCACGAAGGACGCGCCAGCGTGTCCATCTCGTACCAAAAGCCGATCAGCAGGAACGAGCAAAGCCCCACGCCCTCCCAGCCGACGAAGAGCATCAGGTATGAGTCGCCGCTGACGAGGATCATCATCATGGCGATGAATAGGTTGAGGAAAACGAAGAAGCGGCGGAACCGCCCAACGTCGTTCTTGAAGCGCACGTCTTCGTGCATATATCCGATGGCGTAGATGTGGATGAGAGTCCCAACGCCCGAAACGACGAGCATCATCGTCGTGGATAATGAGTCGACGCGGAACGTCCAATCGAGGTTGAGCGTGCCAACGTGAATCCATTCTGCCAGTTGCCAGCGCATCATTTCGCCGTGAGCGGCGGACACCGAATATGCCAGCAACACCGAGACGACGAACGCTGCACCCGAGGCAAGACTCGCGACTGTGCCAATCACCTTCTCACCGAACCTGCCACCGAAGATCATATTGATCAACAAGCCAACGACTGGCGCGAAGACAAGCCAGGGGGCGAGGAAGAGAAAACCTGTGTTTACTGATTCGCTTAAGTGCATAATTTCCTGTTTTCATCGGTGGTTGAGTAGCCTGAGGCGATAGCCGAAGGCGTATCGAAACCACCACTAACAAAAAATATTTTGCTTACTTGTTGGTCTCGATACGCCCCGACAAACACGGGGCTACTCGACCAACGAGTAGGTCATCCCTTCAAACTGCTCATCTGATCCACGTCAATACTGCGCTTGGACTTGAAGATCTCAACGATCAAAGCCAGCCCCACGGCAACTTCCGCCGCGGCGACCGCGATCACGAAGAACACGAAGATCTGCCCGCTGAAAGATTTGAACACACTGCTGAACGCGACGATGGCAAGGTTTGCGGCATTCAACATCAACTCAATGGACATGAAAATGATGAGCGCGTTGCGGCGCACAAGCACACCCGTCACGCCGATGGTGAACAGGATCGCGGAAAGAACGATGTAATAATTGATTGGCACCATTACTTCTGCGCCCCTTTCTCTTTCTTGGTCAGGACGATGGCACCGACCATTGCAACCAGTAACAGGATGGAAACAACTTCAAACGGCAATAGATATTCATTGAAGAGCGACATGCCCAATTGACGGAGATTGTCCATCGTGTTGACTGCTGCATCAGGTTGAAGGACATCCCCTGCAGGACGAGCCTTTGTCACAAGAAGGAACGTCGCTTCCGCCGCGAGCAGGCCAGCCAGCGCGATTGCCAGCGGTTTCTGCCAGGGCAGGACTTGAGCCTTTGGCAATTCGTCCGCGCCGAGCAACATGATTACGAACAGGAATAACACCATGATTGCGCCTGCATAGACAGTCACTTGCGCCATGGCAATGAACGGCGCGCCCAGCAGCAAATAGAATACAGCCACCGTGACAAAGTTCAACACAAGGAACAACGCCGAATACACCGCATTGCGACTCAACAGCATGCCCAATGCAGCAGCAATTGCGACGAGGGAAAGAAGGAGGAAGAGGGCTAAGTCAAGGGTCATAAAAAATCCATTTACGATATACGATTTTTGATTGGCGATTAATCGAAAATCGTAAATCCAAAATCTTCAATCGGCAGGGTCTTCCATCTCAGGCACCGACCGCGTAAACACTCCCGCGTCCACTTTCTGCGGAGTCAACATTGCGGTCGCGGGAACGGGTTCGAGCAAACTCTCCTTGGTATAGATCGCGGAACGGCGGTCAAAGAAAGAAAGTTCATAATTGTCACCGAGAACAATCGCTTCGGTGGGACAAGCATCCTCGCAGTAGCCGCAGTAGATACAGCGCAGCATATTGATCTCGTAGGTGGAAGCATACCGCTCTCCAGGAGAGAAGCGTTTTTCATCCGTGTTCTCGGAGGCTTCCACGAAGATCGCGTCCGCAGGGCAAGCCGCCGCGCAGAGTGAACATCCTATACATTTTTCGAGACCGTTCTCGTAACGCTTCAAGACGTGACGACCGCGAAAGCGCGGACGCACCTCGCGCTTCTCTTCGGGATATTGAAACGTGACAGGCTTCTCGCCCATGGACTTCAACGTGATCCAAAGTCCGCGCGCGAGTTCAACAAGGGGATCAAGCACGCCCATAAGATAATCTCCTCAAAGCACGATAGATCATGACAACTGGAATCAAACCGACAACCACAGAGGCGGCGGGGATCGTCCATATAAAAGCGTTGTTTTTCGTTACGTCTACAAGCAAAATGCCTGTTGCAGTGATGAACACAATCGCCAGCGACAAAGGCACAAGTACCTTCCAGCCGAATTCCATCAGGCGGTCATAACGGATGCGGGGCCAGGTGGCACGCACCCAGATCATTCCGAAAAGTAAAACGACAACTTTGATGAACAGGTAAACCGGACCGAGGAGGGGCAATTGATCCACACCAGGACCCAAATATCCGCCGAAGAAAAAGACAGCCATGATCGCGCAGATCACGATCATCTTCTGATATTCCGCCATGAAGAATAACGCGAACTTCATACCTGAATATTCCGAATGATAGCCAGCCGTCAATTCCTGTTCGGCTTCGGGCATGTCGAACGGCGCTCGGTTCACTTCTGCGAGAGTCGCGATCCAAAAGATCAACGCGCCCACGGGCTGAATCACAACGTACCACAACGCGCCCTGCTCTTCGACAATATCAATCATCCTCATGGAATTTGCCAGAAGGATCACAGGGATCAGGGAAATGCCAAGCGAAAGTTCATACGAAATCATCTGCGCGGTCGAACGCAACCCTCCGAGCATCGCATATTTACTGTTCGACGACCATCCCGCCAGCACGATTCCGTACACCGCAATCGAAGCAATCGACATGAAATACAACACGCCCACGTTGATATCTGCCAGGTACAAATTGATCTCACGTCCAAACAAATTGATCGAGCGTCCCCACGGAATGACCGCCGCAATAATAATCGAAGGCACCACCGTCAAGATCGGCGCGAGGAAGAAGACAAATTTAAATGCCTTGGCAGGCGTGAGTTCTTCCTTGAAGACTAACTTAATCGCGTCTGCGATCGGTTGGAGCAAACCAAAGGGTCCCGCGCGGTTCGGTCCGATACGTGTTTGGATGCGCGCCAAAGCGCGCCGTTCATACCATGTAAGATATGCGAATCCGCCCAACAGCGCGAAAATCAACACCAATGATTTAATAAACCACTCGAGCCAGAGAGTCCAATCCGAGATCATGGTTTTACCTTCATCACAACAGGCTCACGGATGGCAATGCCCATCGAACGCGGCACCAGCGCAACATCCACTGAAATCGTATCGTCCAATTTCACAATCGCCGCGCCGCTCACGCCGTTGCCGCTGGCGGTCACATTCACCACCTGCCCCGCTTCCACGCCGAGTCTCTGCGCGGCGTCGGGATGCAACGACACACTCGCCTCGCCGATCCGTTCATGCAGCAACTCGGCAGACATCACGGTCGTGCCGCGATCATAAAGTTTGGTGATTGGCACTGCCAGCAGTTCTTTTTCTTTCGGATGTGGAACCGCTTCCTTCTGGACCCTGGGGATGTGTACCGTTTCCCCGCGCGTTGCCGCGGCTGAGAGATGCGCGCCCATGCCGTGTGTGTTCTCGTACGTCGTGCCGCCGTAATACAAGTCACCGCGCCCGACGATGGGAAATTGATCTTTCACTTCCGCGAGTTTGGCATAGTCCAAACCGTCGAACGACTTTACCGATGCAGCCAGAATATCGAACACCGCCGACACAGATGTGCCTTCCAGGATAACTCCCATGTGACGCGCGATCTGCGATGTGATCGTAAAATCAGGTTTGGCGTCGCCAGTACCTGGAACGGCAGGATAAAAACGCTGGACGCGTCGCTCGCCAGATGTGAGTGTGCCTGCGCGTTCGGTAAATGCCTGCGCGGGCAAAACGACATCTGCAATTTCAGTAGTTGCGGTTTCCATCACATCCTGCACCGCGACAAACGCCGCGCCTTCAAGAGCCTTTGTTAATTTCGGGTCATCGTTCACGGGGTCCGCGCCAACGATGTAAACTGCTTTGCCTTTCAAGGCTTTTGCCAAATCGGCTTCGACGTTGAATCCTATCTCCCACGCGCCCTGGTCGTTCGCACGTTCCCATACGCCGATGAGTCCATTGTTTGGTCTGCCGACAAAATTATTTTCGTTTAGCAGTTTGGCACAGGCCGAGGCTATACTGGCTGAACCAGTGACGCCAAGTCCCTCACTGCCAAAAAGAATGACCGCATTCTCTGCATTCATAAACGCATCGCCAACTTTGCTCCTTTTGCCAAGATCATGAACAGATTTCACTTCATCCCCATATTCATAACGGAGGACGTGCGAGGCAAAGCGCTCAAGTTTTGTCTGGCGGGGATTCAACACGATCAACGTCGCGCCGCGTTCTGCCGCCTGCTTGACACGCAGATACCAGATGGGCGCTTCTTCATAAAGATCAGATGCAACAACGATAATCGTTGTGCCTTTCCCCATACTGCCAAAGTTCGTGCCTGCACTAACACCCACCAGTGAGGTCAATTCACCGCCAGCCATGTGAGAGTAAAGATAAGCTTTGCCGCCAGCATGATCAGCGAGTGACTTTAGATTGAAGAGGTCTTCGTTTGAAAGTCTGCCCGAAGCCAGAATGACAAAGTCCTTTTTGGCTTTGAGGAAATTATCAGCAGCGAGTTTCGTCGCGGCGTCCCAGGAAGCGCGCGTCAATTTTTTATCTTTGCGAACCAACGGTTTGGATAAGCGCTTCTTGCTTTCGGTATAGTGATAGGCAAAACGACCTTTGTCGCAAATCCAGATTTCGTTCACTTCTTCATTCTGCCGTGGCATCACGCGTTTAACGACGATATCGCCGCCTGCCTTTGCTTCGCGGCGTGTGTTCAACGTGGTGTTGCATCCAACAGGACATTGCGTGCAGATCGAAGGCGATGAGTCCAACTCCCAGGGGCGCGCGCCGAAGCGGAAGTCCGCGGTTGTCAACGCGCCGACGGGGCAGATGTCGGTGGTGTTGCCCGAGAAAACGGAATCAAAGCCAGGGTCCGAAAAGGAAACGATCTGCATCGAGCGTCCACGTTCGGCAAAGCCTAGCACAGAGTCGCCCGCGATCTCATCCTGAAAGCGGACGCAGCGCGCGCATTGAATACAGCGTTCGCGGTCGAGATAGATCAGTTCACCGAGAGGCACTTGTTTTTCGAGATGCATCTTTTCGTCATAGATGAAGCGGCTCTTGCCAGGTCCGTGCGCCATCGTGAGATTTTGCAGAGGACATTCACCGCCCTTATCACAGATTGGGCAATCCAACGGATGCGACGTGAGCAAAAATTCAACCGTGCCTTTCTGCCCATCCACAGCCTTCGCAGATTGTGATAGCACAACCATTCCATCTTCGACCTTATTCGTGCAAGCCGTTTCGAGTTTTGGCAGGAACTGAATCTTCGGCGCGCTGTTCTCCATTACGAACTGACCCGTTGCGCGGTCACGCACTGGACGACCGATTTCAACGAGGCACATGCGGCACATGCCGACAGGCTCAAGTTTTGGATGATGACAAAAGACGGGGATATCAATGCCAGCCATCTTCGCGGCATCCGCCACCCCGATCCCTTCGGGGACTGTGATTTGTTTTCCGTCAATTGTGAGCGTTACTTGTTTTGACATAAAATTCCTATGTGTAGCAGGCGTTCTCTAACGCCGCCACACAAGAGAGTGCGGGCTACACACAATTTACTCTTTCACCACGTTCTCAAAATCCTGTGGGAATCTTTCGATCCCTGTAACAACCGCCATCGTGGCAAACTCTCCCAGCGCGCACAAACATTTACCCTGCATTTGTTTGGCGACGTTCAAAAGCAAATCCACGTCGGCTTTCGAGCCATCGTGTTGAATCCGCTCGGTGAGATGAGACATCCAGTACGTGCCTTCGCGGCAGGGCGTGCATTTGCCACAGGATTCATGTTTGAAAAAGTGGACCGTCTTATTAATGAGCCACTTCACCGGGACGGTGTCATCTATCACGATAATGGAGGCAGACCCAAGGTCCGCTTTGAGCGTGCGGACGGTGGCATAGTCCATCGGTGTATCGAGAACCTTGTCATCGTCAACAAGAATTAAGGAAGACGACGCGCCAGCAGGCATGATCGCTTTGACTTTGCGCGAATCCTGCACGCCTCCGCCATGTGTATAAATCAGTTCGCTGAAGGTCGTGCCAAGCGGCAATTCGTAATTGCCAGGCTTTCTCACGCGCCCCGATAATGAAAATATCTTGACGCCTGGGCTGTCCGCAGTGCCAATGGACTTATACCACTCCGCGCCGTTTGCCATAATCATCGGCACGTTGGTAAAAGTCTCCACGTTGTTGATGACGGTCGGCTTGCCATACAGACCAACGGCAGGCGGGAATGGCGGACGATTGCGCGGCTGTCCGCGTTTGCCTTCGAGCGATTCGAGCAGGGCGGTCTCTTCGCCGCAGATATAAGCGCCCGCGCCAAGATGAGTATAAATACGAAGCGAGTAATCCGTGCCAAAAAGTTTATCGCCAAGATAACCCGCTTCTTCCATCTCCGCGATTTTCTCATCGAGCGCCGCGCCCAACTCCCAGAACTCGCCGCGCAGATAGACATAGGCGACATTCGCGCCAACCGCGTAGGATGCCAGCGCGAGTCCCTCCAAAAACTGAAAGGGATTCCCCTCCATAATCTCGCGGTCCTTGAACGTGCCAGGCTCCGACTCATCCGCATTGGCGACGACATAATGGGGCCAATTCTTGTTGTCAATGAACGACCACTTCATACCCGTCGGGAAACCCGCGCCCCCGCGTCCGCGCAAACCTGAATTCTTGACCACATCCGTCACTTCGTTCGGTTTCATGTTTGTGACCGCGTCTTTGAACGCGGAAAGTCCACCGTTCTTTTGGTAGACGTTGAGTTTGTTGATATCAGGTATTTCGCGATGACGTAACAGGATGTGTGCCATTACTTCGATTCCACACCTGAATTCTTGAGCATACGGATCAACTCCATGGTCCGATCAATCGTCATATTTTCGTGATACTTAATTCCGTCTGATCCCTGCGTTTGGAACATGGGAGCCTTGTCGCAGGCGGCAAGACAAGTGACCGCTTCGAGTGTGACAAAACCGTCTGTGCTTGTCTCACCGACTTTGACTCCAAGATTAGCACAGAGGGATTTCATGAATTCATCCGCGCCGCGCAACGCGCAGGGCAAATCTGTGCAAACCTGCATTCGATACTTGCCTTCTTTTTTATCATGGTACAGCGTATAAAAACCGACAATCGAAGCCACGTCGGTTTCTGTAATATCGAGAATCTTCGCGATATCCTGCATGGCGGCTTTATTGATATACCCTTCATCACGTTGCGCAAGGAACAATAGCGGCATGACTGCCGAGCGTTTGCCTTCAGGTGGATATTTCGATAAGATTTGTTTCACTTCCCTCGAATATTTTTTAGCAAGGCTCATCGGTCAATATCTCCGAGCACAATGTCAATCGAAGCAAGGATCGCCACCAGGTCAGCCACGAGGTGTCCCTTTGTGATCTTGCCAATTACGGAAAGGTTATCAAACGAGGGCGTCCGTAAATGAATGCGATGCGGCTTGGGTCCGCCGTCACCTTCGAGATACATGCCCAACTCGCCGCGCGGCGATTCAACCGCGCAGTAAATGGAAGCCTTCGGCGCGGGGAAGCCTTCCGTCCACAACTTGAAGTGATGGATGAGCGCTTCCATGCTCACGCCGATCTCCGAACGCGGCGGCGGAACGAATTTTCGATTCTCCGATTTCACAGGTCCCATCGGCAGTTTGTTCAATGCCTGTTCCACGATCTTCAACGATTCGCGGAACTCGTCAATGTGGACAATATAACGCGCAAACGTGTCGCCTTCGGTGCGGATGGGGACGTTGAAATCATATTGTTCATAACCGCAATAAGGACGCGCTTTACGCAAGTCCCAGTTCACGCCTGAGGCGCGCAGAGTCGGTCCTGTCACACCATGCTGAAGGGCGGTCACCGCGTCCAATATGCCGATGCCAACCAGACGGTCCAGAAAGATCGGGTTCTTCGTCAACAATGCTTCGTACTCATCAACCCGTTTGGGGAATATCTTGATGAAGTTGCGGACTGCGGCTTCAAATTCCACAGGCACGTCGCGCCACAAACCGCCTGGGCGGATGTACGTCGTCATCATGCGTTGACCCGAGCACAATTCGAGAATATCCAAAATCATTTCGCGTTCGCGGAAACAATACAAAAAGACAGACATCGCCGCGAGGTCCAAACCGAACGCGCCGAGAAAAACCAAATGCGAAGCGATACGTTGCAGTTCAGTGAGGATCACGCGAATCGCCTGCGCGCGTTCAGGCACATCGAGATCCACAAGTTTTTCAACCGCCATGCAATACGCGAGATTGTTGCCGGTAGTGTTCATGTAATCGAGTCGGTCTGTCATCACTTCGGCTTTGAGATACGTCTTGGCTTCCATGTTTTTCTCGATGCCCGTGTGCAGATAACCGATATCGGGGATCGCATTGACCACCGTCTCACCATCGAGTTCGAGCAACAATCGCAGAACGCCGTGCGTGGACGGGTGTTGCGGTCCCATGTTCAACAGCATGGTCTCGCCTGTGAGCGCGCGCTCCGAAACCAAATGCCTGAATTGATCTACGTTAACTTCTTCAATCTGAGCCATGCTTATTCCTTTGCATAGATCTTCTTTAGATCAATGTCGTCATAGTTGAACGTGAACTGCGGCTCCTCATAACCGAGCGGATAATCCTTGCGAAGCGGATGTCCCTCATGATCGACAGGCATCAAAATTCTTCTTGGATCTGGATGACCTTCAAACTCGATTCCGAACATATCGAGGAGTTCGCGCTCGCGCCAATTGGCGACTTCGTACACCCGCGTCGCTGTCGGGACTTTGGGCTGGTCGCCGTTTACTTGGACTCTGATCTGCACTGTGACATTTCGCGCCAGCGACGAGAGTTGATAGATCACATGAAAGCGCGGCGTCTGTTGCGGAAAATAATCCGAGGCGGTCAACGCGGAGAGCAATTCAAAGTCATATTTGTCGCGCAGGAGAGTCAGCGCATCTACAATGTTTCCCGCTTTGACAAAGACATGCACCTCATCGCGGAACTCTTCAATCGAGGTGCTGAACTTCGCCTGCAAATCCTGAACGATCTTTTCGAGTTTCTTATCCATAATTGCTTACCCTCGCGCTGAGCGGAGTGCTGAGTGAAAGCCGAGGCACGCAGACGAAGCGCGCTTCGTCTACTCTCGCCTATCGGCTCGCTCCGCTCAGCGCGTATTTACTGCCAAATCCTTAAACTTCTCGCCCTTCACTTTTTCATACAACGTCACAATGCCATGGATCAACGCCTCAGGGCGCGGCGGACAACCTGCCACGTACACATCCACAGGGACGACTTCATCCACACCCTGCAAGATGGCATAGTTATTGAAGACGCCTCCGCAGGAAGCGCAATCGCCCATGGCGATCACCCACTTGGGTTCGGGCATCTGATCGTAGAGGCGGCGAAGCACAGGCGCCATCTTACGCGAGACGCGGCCAGCAACAATCATCAGGTCCGATTGACGCGGGCTGGCGCGCATCAGTTCCATGCCGAAGCGGCTCATATCATAATGAGATGCCTGCGCGGCCATCATCTCGATGGCGCAGCAAGCCAGTCCAAACAACATGGGCCACATTGCGTTCGTGCGCGACCAATTGACAAGTTCTTCCAACTTCGTAGTGACAATCCCCATGTCACCAAGTTTCTGCTCTACTCCCATTCAAGGGCTCCTTTCTTCCACGCGTACACATATCCCACCAGCAAGATAACGATAAAGATAAACATTTCGATTAAGCCGAACAAGCCCAATTGACGGAACACAATCGCCCACGGCAAAAAGAAAACGACTTCAATATCGAACAGGATGAACAAGACCGCGATCAAATAAAAGCGGACAGGCAGGCGCCGCGTCCCTTCGCCGTATGGAGCCATGCCTGATTCGTAGGGCATGGACTTTACTTCAGATGGTTTCTTTGGTCCGAACAAATTCCCCAAGCCGATTCCGATCAAGGCGACGAGAGTCGCTAAAACGATCATCAGTGAAATTGCAACGTATTCCAGCATGCTGACACCTCAAAACGACCAGTCTGGACGTGTGTTTGTGCTTCCTTGCACAACGTTCGGCGTAGTATAACATAAGAGACTTTCGAGGGCTAGAGAAAGTGCCACTTTTCACAAGGCTGTGCAGTCACGTTTGAAACGTGACTTACAAAATGCTATACTCAAATCACACAAGAGAACATTATGACCAATCGCCTCATCCCACTCCTGCTAATGACCCTCCTCATTGGAAGTTGCGCGCCAGCGTCTGCCTCTCCCACCTCAACGCCAACTGCCACCGTTCCTCCGACCAGAACCCCGCTTCCCACACAGACCGCGATCCCAACCGCGACGCCGTATCCTCCACTCCAAACGGAGGGGCCTTACCTACTATTTACCTACGACAACAAGAATTTCACCATCATGGATGCAGACGGAAGTGGGCGAAAGCAATTTCAACTTCCTAATGAAGGATATGTTCGGAAGTTAGAGAAAGCAGTTTCACCTGATGGTAAATGGCTGGCTTACTTTACAGGTTCCACAGACGAGCCATATGAGCTGGCACTCCATTTATTCAATTTGGGGGACGGATCAACATACTCGATTGCCAATCTAATTGCATCAGGCTATCCACAGAATCTTGAGCCTGTTACTGAAACAATATATAGTACGGAATATGACACAGATTGCTTGAATGATCCAGAATGCAAGTTAAGCCTTGTCGAATCTGCATTCACAGAAGGTATCAGATCGTTAGACTGGTCTCCCGACAGTACATCATTGGCGTTTGTGGCACAAATTGATGGACCCTCTTCAGATATTTACATTTTTAACACAGATGATAAATCGATTTACAGGCTTACAGACGACTTGGAAAATATTGGGGACATTGATTGGGCACCAAACGGGGAAAAAATCCTTTATAAAAACCTGATGCCCGGGAGGGTATATTCAGTCTCAAAAATACACATTGCGGACCCAGAAAACCGACACGCACAACACTCGGATGCTATTTATGGTGGACGATTTTGGGGCGAGGAAGGCTGGATCGGCGTCGACTCTTATTTGATTTGGACTGGTGGCGAAGGTGCTCCACCGGCCGATTTTCAATACATAAACATCGAGACGCAACAAACAAAAGTGATTTGGAATCCCGAATCGGAAATATTTGCGATGAACTCAGAATTGCACGCACTGGTTATCACCCTGACTCCAGAGGTAGCAAAACTTTACCAAACACAACTGAAGCCAGGAACATATTTTGTGTCCGTTGACAGAACACAGACAAAAATATCAGATGAAATTTATGAACCGGTACAGAATCAAAATGGTCTCATAAATTCATTCTTCGCTAGAAAAGATCGTGAGCTATACAGTATGAAAACCGATGGATCAACCATAGTGCTAATAAAAGAAAATGTAGATTTCCTGCATTCCCCCCGTCTTTCCCCAAATAAGAAATGGTTAATGGTTGAAGGTTATGATGGACTTCAACTTTACTCTGAAAACCTGGAACTCGTCAAATCATGGGAAATCCGTAATTCAGAAATGATTTGGCGGCCAGATTCTGTAGGATTATTACTATTTATTGATACAGGCATGTATTATCTATCTGTACTTAATGGAGAACCAATTTTGATAGAAGATTGCGCGCCAGATGATTGCTCGAGCATGGATTATGTTTGGCTTCCATAAAACCGCAGGTCACGCTAATGCGTGACCTGCTCTATCCCAAATAATCCCGCAACTGCCGGCTCCGCGAGGGATGCCGCAATTTCCGCAAAGCCTTCGATTCGATCTGGCGGATGCGTTCGCGGGTTACATCAAAGAACTCGCTCACCTCTTCAAGTGTGTGATCCTTGCCGTCCTTCAAGCCAAAGCGCAACTCGAGCACTTCGCGTTCGCGCTCTGAAAGCGCCGTGAGCGCGCTCTGCACTTGCTGGCGCAGCATCTGGCGTGTGGCAGAATCAATGGGAGATGGCGCGTCTTCATCTTCGATGAAATCGCCCAGCGAACTGGAGTCTGCATCGCCCACGGGTCCATCGATCGAGACAGGCTCTTCAGCGGAGCGCAACACGCGGTCAATTTTCAGCGTGGCGATTTCCAGCCTGCGCTGTAAGTCCGCAGGCAAAGGCGTCCCTTCCGAATGTGCGCGTAGAATATCTTGAACATCCGAGGCTGGGAGATAACCCACCTCAAGGGCAAGTTCTTCGTTTGTGGGGTGGCGGCTGAGTTCCTGAGTCAACGTTCTCTGCGCCCGCAGGATGCGGGTAATGGATTCGAAAAGATGAACAGGGATTCGGATCGTGCGCGCCTGTTCCGCAACTGAGCGATTAATGGACTGCCGTATCCACCACGTGGCATACGTGCTGAACTTGAAGCCGCGGCGCGGGTCGAACTTGCCCACCGCGCGCAGGAGTCCCATATTACCTTCCTGGATCAGGTCAAGAAAAGAGATGCCGCGCCCGATATAACGCTTGGCAACGCTGACGACCAATCGCAGGTTTGCTCGTATCAGAGACTGATTGGCTTCCACGGCGCGGGATTGAACCGCGTCCAATTCATTGAGGAGGATTTCATCCGATGGAAGGTTGTGATACAGTGTCCGCTGGTTGGGCACGTGTTGGTTCTGGTTGAGATGATTCAGCAGCCACTCCGCATAATTTAACGGGAGCAGGTAAAGGCTTAGAAAGACCGAGTATGCCTTGCGCGCGACATCATTCCACAGTTCGTCAATCCCCCACATCCCGTTATCCAGGAACGCGCGCAGATAAGAAGGCGCGCCGGATTCCCAGCCTGTATGTAACACCTGTGCCTCCGAGAGAATCAAACCGAGATCGGGTGGTTTGCATTGAAGCCGTTGGGTGTCTTCAATAAGGCGTTCCCATGAGGTAAGCATTTCGGTAAGCAATGCATGATAGATCGCGCACTCAAGCGTCAGTCCCTTGCGAAGCGGGTGTCGGCGGAGCGAGATCACAAGGCGGTTGGCTTCGATCATCGTCGCGAGGCGGAACTCGCAATCCGAATCCAGCAATTTGACCTGACCAATCTCACCGAGATAAAGCCGAACGGGGTCTTCAGAAAGTTCGGCGGCGACTATGGGATTTTTCAGGTCAATGACATCGTCATCAATCAATTCTTCTTCCTGCTTTACAAGAACGCTTATATCAGGGTCGCCCGCCTCATCTCCCATCAATACCAGCCCTGCAAGACCATTCATCTCGACCAGAATCTCATTCGGATTTTCCGCGCGGGTATCTTCCAACAACGTATCATCCACACCCTGCGGGCGCGAGATGAGGTTGTTCGCGGGCTTTTCCATTATTGATGCGGATCGTTTCTTTATGACAGCCATGTTCCCTTTCCTACCAGACGCCATCACACATGAATTGTTACGCCCAGGTTTGATCTAATCAAGCCGTTTCAAAGACATTTTCCGAAATGCCTGGTCCAAATCCCGCAAGAGTCTCGTATGTTGTAACACCAATTCGTTATAGGAGGGCGCGCGCAAATCCCCGTCTTGCTGGGCTTCCTCCTGCAAAAAGCGCAACTGGTTCAGATTTTCGCCCGCCGCTACACGGCGCAATTTAATAACCCCCCGCAATAGCTCCTCCAGTAATTTCTCCTCCGCACGCTCGAGTTTCTCGGTCTGGGCGATCAAGTCGCGCGAAAGCCCCTGCAAAGACTCGGGCAGCGCATCCACTACAAACTCGTGATGCTCGGACCTATCCTGCTCCACCGCTTCACGGATCAACCCAAATAATAATTGATCGTCAGTGTAATCAAAATCCTGCGCGGTCAGCGCAATGAGTCCGTATTCCTGCAAGGAACGATCCAGGCGATACAACAACTCGGGCTTTTGGAATAAAACACCGATGACATATTCCTCGACTTTTTTACTGGACGATACCGCCACCGAAACTTTGATGGACTCCTGAACATCCCTTTGCTTAACTTGTCGCGGCCGCCTCACCTTCGGACCTTGAGCCTGCAAGTCTCTCAACACGCGTTCATCCACCCGTATCATATCCGCCAGCCTATGGCGATAATCATCACGTTCTACAGAATTTGAAACATTAGAAATAAAAGGCATCAACTGCTCAACGATTTTTGCCTTATCCTTTGGATTATTAATATCGTGTTGAGCAATCACACTCTTAATTGTATGAAGAACTATTGGCTCTGCCGAATTTATTAATCTCGCCCATTCACCCTTGTCACGCTTAACAAGCTCATCAGGATCAAGATCATCAGGCAATGCAACAACTTGGAGATCAATCTGTAGCTGATCTGAAAATCTTAATAGTTCTGGTGACCCAAGCCCTTTCTCACCTGCCTGTTCGAGATTGAATGAAGGCAATTTGTCACTAATGGCTTGGCGTGCAGTTTCAAACCCGCGCAAAACGGCAATTTTACCTGCCGCATCAGGGTCTAAAGCTAATACAACTCTGCGAGTAAGGCGTTTGAGCAGGCGCAATTGATCTTCGGTCAATGCAGTTCCCATCGGCGAGACGACGTTTTCATATCCTGCCTGGTGCAAAGCAATGACATCCAAATAACCCTCAACGATCACCGCCTGGTCTGCCGTTCGGATTGGCTTGCGCGCCCTGTCCAAACCATAAAGCAATCGACCCTTTGAGAAAATTGGTGTTTCGGGTGAGTTCAGGAACTTGGGGATATCGTTTGGATCAACGATGCGCGCGCCGAAACCAGACATGCGTCCCTGCTCATCGCGGATGGGAATCATGATACGGTGACGGAATTTATCGTAGCGTTTTCCATCTTCACGCTCAGTCAACAAGCCCGAGTCAACAAGATCCTGGTCGGTATAACCGCGCTGGGTGAAGTGTTTAAGAGCGTTATCGTAACCAGTCGATGCATAGCCCAGTCCAAAGGCTTCAATTGTTGAGTCGGTCAGTCCGCGCTTCTCGCGCAAGTAATTGAGAATATCTTTATTGCCAAAAAGTTGGCTGCGGTAATAGATGATCGCGTCTTCCAACAATTTGCGGAGATGGTCATACGCCTCCTTGATTTCGGGAGATTCGCGTTTGTATTCTATGATTTCCACACCCGCGCGCGCGGCAAGTTTTTGCAGGGCCTCCTTGAAATCGATCCCTTCGCGCTTCATTACAAACTTGAAGATATCACCGCCCTCGTTGCATTGACCGAAACAACGCCACGTCCCAGACTCGGGCCAGACTACAAATGCGGGCGTTTTCTTGTTATCGTGGAACGGACAAAAGCCTGTATAGTTCTTGCCCGCATGACGCAGTTTGACGCCAGCCTCAGAGAGGAGGTCAACAATATCTATGCGGGATTTGATTTCGTCAGTAGTGGACATGAAAGTTTGGTAAACAAGGAAACAAGTAGGCAGGTGTATACTCTGGCTGAATTATAGGCGCGTTTGGCGATTCGGCAAATTAAAACACACAGAGCCATACAACTCCGTGCAATCCGTGTACTACACCCCACTCCACTTAATTCCAGAGAGCCAAATTTATTGCGAAGCGTTCCCCACCAAGCCCAACTCTGGCGCGATCTTTCGCATTGCCTGAATCACATTCCCTACATGTTCCCAAAGCTCGATGCCAAATCCCTGCGCGGCGTGTTCCATTTCAGTGCGGGACGTGCCTGCGGCAAAGGCTTTGTCTTTCCATTTCTTTTTGACGGAACTTGCTTCAAGATCATACAACGAACGCGACGGACGCACCAGCGCGACGGCAGTGATCAATCCTGTAATTTCATCGCAGGCGCAGATGGCTTTTCGTCTTATTGTGTCACGCGGCACGCGTTCGCGCAAATGATCCGCATGACTCAAAATATCCTGTATGATTTCCTCGGGGACACCGCGTTCACGTAACATCGGCGCGCCGTCCTGGGGATGCTGATCGAGTGTCGGATGAATCTCCCAATCGAAGTCGTGGAGCAAGCCGATCAATCCCCATACCTGCGGGTCTTCGCCGAACTTCTCCGCGTAGAAACGCATCGCGGCTTCAACGGACAGCATGTGTTTTACAAGGCCTTCGTTTTTTACGAATTCACGAACAAGAGCTAAGGCTTCGTCACGGGTCATTATTTCCTCTTGTCATTGCGAGGGCGACAGCCCGAAGCAATCTCAGGGTCGCATTCAACATCAATCTTTTAGGTTATGAGATTGCTTCGTCAGCCTTCGGCTTTCTCGCAATGACACTTAAATTGTTGTCGAAGTTTCCAAGCCATGCTGCGTCGCGAGGTCGTCGAGCAATGCTTCCACCTCATCGAGGAAGTGATCGAGTCCCTGCAGATGTTCTTCGATGCCCGCGCTCGTCAAGCCCAGTTGACCACAGGCAGAGCGCCATGATGCCAGCGCGTTTTCTGGCAGGACATCTGCCGCGAGAGTCCATGTTTGCAAAAGGGACCACAACGCAGCGCGCGGGTTTTCACCTGCAAGGATCGTATGAATGGCTTTCTCGTAATAGTTCACGCGCACAGGATGGATGCGCGCGTCCACGCGATGATTCTCCGTCGCGGATTCAAACGCCAGTTTCCAATCTGGAAGCCAATCGTTCAACATGGATGGCTTCAAATCGGACGCGCCCAGCAGGCCGACAAGCGCGGCGTTCATTCCTGGACGTTGGGCGGTTTCCGTCCTCGACGCGAATTCCAGCATCAGGCGGCGTTCCTGTAATGGAGGTCCCGAAAGTTCCGCCACTGCATTTACCGCGTGATACAACGACTTCATATATTGCAGAATATCCTTCGGCGTGACCACTTCGCCGATATCGGGCAACTCTCTCCACAATTGGCGAGCGTCTTTGAGCAGAATGCGTGAGCGTTGTAAGGCGGGCGCGGGCGCGTTGAATTCAAATCCCGCGCGCAAGCCAGCCTGCACAAATTCAAAAAACTTTGGGTTCTAAAGCAGAATTGCTTCTTTCGCACGT
>CAZIYY010000013.1:19959-27235 GCA_964543585.1 uncultured Anaerolinea sp.
ACGAACTCGAAAAACTTCTCGCGCTCGAAGAGAAGCATGGGATCATACATCTCCCAGCCCAGCCACGGGTCGAGACGTAACTCGCGCGGTCTCTTGAACTCCGCTTTGGCGCGGTGACTGATATCAACATGGAAATCAGTTGTGAGTTTGACGAATTCACGCCGATGCTTCGGTTCGCTGGTGTGCACCAAAATCACGTCAATATCCGCCGTGCCACCGAGCATGGGGTCGGCTTCTTCAGAGGCAAGCGAACCCGTCAGATACGCGGCGATGATGTCGCGGTCGTTGAAGGCGCGCTCCTGCGCGGTCTCTTTGGCGATTCGGATCAATGATTCACGCGTGACACGCATAATATATCTTTCGCTGCCTGCTGGGTCTTCGCGAAGCACCCGCAGCGCAGGGTCAAGGCAAGGGCAATGCTTGTTGAAACGGAGGCAGGCTGAGGCTTTGTCGGATACGGTTCTCTATCTGCTTCAAATGTTCGGCGTTCTGGATAACGTTCAAGTTGTTCGAGTCAATAATGAGCACAGGCGTATGGTCAAAAGGCTTTGCGAAGAAGTCGTCATAAGCCAGGTTGAGTTCGTGGATGTAAGAGCGTTCCATCTGTCGTTCATAGGAGCGGTCGCGCAATGTAATGCGTTGCATGAGCGTATCGGTGGTGGCTTGCAGATACACGAGCAGGTCGGGCTTTTCGATTTTCTCCGCGAGCGCTTCATGCACCTTGTAATACATATCGAGTTCGTCGCCTTTGAGGTTGATGCGCGCGAAGAGCGAATCTTTGGCGAAGGTGTAATCGGCGAAAAGATTTTTTCCCGTTGAGATCATATCTGGCACGGTGCGGCGCTGCTGGTGATAGCGGCTCAACAAAAAAAATATTTGCGTTTGGAATGCGTAACGTTCGCGGTCGCTGTAAAAATCGGAGAGGAACGGATTCTCTTCAAAGACTTCCAAAAGTATTTCGGCGTTGAATGCGGGTTGAAGGAGGCGGGCGAGGGTGGTCTTGCCGACTCCAATAACCCCTTCAATGGCAATGTACATGTTCTGCTCCCAATGTGAGGTGCGCTAAGGATACCATAAAAGATAAGGATGAGTGATGAGGGATGAAGGATGAAGAAAGTAGACATGTAAGCAAGTAGACAGGTGCACACTTGTTTACATGTTTCCCTGTGTACTTATTTATTTCCCTGTATACTTGACCCATGCAATTCACGATTGAAAGCGTCGAACTCCTGTTGTTGATCGCCGCGCTGGTTGCGATGATCGCGCAACGTGTGCGCATCCCTTATACGGTGGGTTTGGTGATCGCGGGAATCGTGTTGTCGTTCTTTCCGTTCATGCCTGAGATCGAGTTGAGTAAAGAACTTGTTTTTACAGTTCTCCTCCCGCCATTAATTTTTGAGGCGACGTTGTTCATCCGCTGGCGTGAGTTGATCCGCAATCTGCCCGTGATTCTTGTGTTCGCGACAGTCGGCGTAATTCTTTCCGCGTTGCTTGCCAGCGCGGGCATGGTCTATCTTGCAGGCTGGACGTGGCAAAGCGCGGCATTGTTTGGCATTCTCATCGCGGCAACCGACCCTGTTTCAGTGATTGCCACATTTAAGGAAGCAGGTGTGCATGGACGTTTGCGCCTCCTGGTGGAGGCAGAAAGTTTATTCAATGACGCGACTGCGGCGGTGGGGTTCGGCGTTGTGCTTGCATTCGTTGCTGAAGAAAATATTTCGATACAAACCACATTGCTCGATGCGTTGTGGTCAGTGGGAGGCGGTCTGTTCATCGGCGCGGTTTGCGCGGGGATTATCCTGCTGCTCACACGCACAACAGATGACCATCTTGTTGAACTCGCGCTCAGCACAGTGGTTGCGTATGGTTCATTCCTGATTGCGGAGGATTTTCACGCCTCGGGCGTTCTTTCGACGCTGACAGCTGGAATTCTGGTTGGCAATTTCGGCTTGCCCAACGCATATTCCGACAAAGGTCGCTCGTTCATCATGGACTTTTGGGAGTTCATGGCATTCATCGCAAACTCAATTATTTTCTTTCTGATTGGCGTGCGCGAAGCAAATCAGAATTTTTTGAGCGCGATATCTGTTGTGAGTGTCGCGGTGGTTGTTGTCACGCTTGGGCGTGCGGCGGCGATTTATCCACTGAGCGCGTTGTTCAGCAGATCAAAGTTGATGATCGAGAAGAATCACCAGCACATCTTATTCTGGGGCGGTCTGCGCGGCGCGCTGGCATTAGCTCTCGCGCTGGGTCTGCCTCCTGAGATTGAACATCGCAAGCAGATCATCACTGCTGCATTTGGGGTCGTGGCATTCTCGATTTTCGCGCAAGGGTTGACGATGACTCCGCTGTTGAGGCGGTTGGGGGAATTGCCGCGCAGGAAGGATGAAAGATGAAGGCACTCCTGAGGAATACTCTGCAAAAACGAATCAACCCACGCAAACTTATTTCATGAACTGGTCGTAGTTGATGTTTGAAGATGTGTGATAGAAAAGCCCTCGTCAAAAAGACAAGGGCTTTCTTGTTTATGTGTCCGCTTGCGAGTGTATACCAGTCTGCTTCATTCAAGCGTGAGGACTCAAAAACACCAGCGGAATTTCACGCGTGGTTCGTTTTTCGTAATCGCCAAAATTGGGAGCCATTGAAACAATCCATCATATAGCGGCTTGCGGGGTTCGCCCAAAATGATTTCAGGTCTCACCTTCATCTTTTTATCCTTTACCTGAATCATCACATCATTGGGATTGCCCTTGATATTGTGATACCACGCAGGATTTTTTGCCGCGCCGCCGTTCGATGCGACGATGAAATATCCGCCGTCGCGCTCGAAGTATCCAACAGGGTTTGAGCGTATTTTGCCAGATTTGCGTCCTTTGGTTGTGAGAATGAGGACGCTAAATGTACCCATCATACTGCCGCCAAATTTTCCGCCAGTCAGGCGATACATCAATACATAAAAGCCAGTAAACAGTTTGGCGATGAATTTCATTTTTCTCTCCTGTACCTACGCTTGAACCTTCTCCAACTCTTCCTGCTTCTTGAACTGACTCATATACAGGTCGTAGTAGAAACCTTCTTTCGCCAGCAATTGATCATGCACGCCGCGTTCGATGATTTGTCCGTCTTTCAATACCAGGATGACATCAGCATTTCGAATCGTGGATAAACGGTGCGCGATGACGAAGGCGGTTCTTCCTTTGAGCAACTCGTCAAATGCTTTTTGGATGAGACGCTCGGTTCGTGTGTCCACGCTGGAGGTTGCTTCGTCCAAAATGAGGATGCGCGGGTCTGCAAGCGCGGCGCGCGCAATCGAAAGCAGTTGCCGCTGTCCCTGTGAGAGACCCGAGCCGCGTTCACCCAGGACGGTCTGATATTTTTCAGGAAGTCGCTCGATAAACGAATCCGCATTGGCAAGTCTAATCGCGGACATCACTTCTTCGTCTGTCGCATTCGGTCTGCCGAAGCGGACATTTTCCATCACGCTCTGACTGAAGAGGAATGTATCCTGTAACACAATGCCAATCTGTTCGCGCAGACTCTTCATCGTCACGTCGCGCACGTCAACGCCATCAATCTTCACCGAGCCGCTTGAGACATCATAGAAGCGCGGCAGTAGATTGATAATGGTCGTCTTGCCTGCGCCCGTAGGACCGACGATGGCAATCGTCTGCCCAGGCTCGGCTGTGAAGGTGACATCTCTCAGCACAGGCACGCCGTCTTCGTAGGAATGTGTTGCCTTATCGAATTCGACCCGGCCTTTGATCTCAGCCATTTCCTTTGCGGCAGGTTTATTATTCACGGCAGGCTTTTCATCAAGAATGGTGAAGATACGCTCGGCGCCTGCGATGGCATTTTGAATGTTCGTCCAAAGAACGGCAATTTGCTGGATCGGTTGATTGAAGCGCTGTACGTAGCCAAGGAACGCGACGACCAAACCAAGCGTAACAGTCGTGCCGAAGAGAGATTGTCCTTTGAGCAGGTACCATCCACCTACGCCCGTGACGATAGCCAGCGCAACGTAGGATAATGCTTCCAATGCTGGAGCCAAGGCAGACGTATATGCTACTGCGCGCACGTTGGCATCGCGGTTCGCGGCATTGACCTCCTTGAACTGCTCGATGTTCTCGTCGGCGCGGTTGAATGCCTGCACTTCACGCACCGCGGCGATGCTTTCCTGCAATTCCGCGTTGACATTACCGATCTCTTCGCGTGAAACACGGAAGGCTTTGCGTGCCTGCCCCGAGAAGTACAACGTGGCGAGGAACATGATCGGCGCCACAGATAATGAGAGCAATGCAAACGGTGTGTTTGTTGTAACCATGTTATAGGCTACCCAAACAAGCAGAAGAATACCGCTAAACACATTGACCAGTGCAAATGAAAATGCCTGTTCGATGGCGCTGGTATCGTTCGTGATACGGCTCATCAGATCGCCTGCTTCATGCTCCGAGTAATAACTCAACGACAGGCGATGCAACTGCTCGAAGAGCTCCACACGCAGGACGCGCAGAACGTGCTGGCCCGTCCATGCCATGGTGAAGAAGGTTGTGCCAGTCACTACTGCGCCGAGAAAAAATAACCCGATCATGACCATGACGAGACGGAACATTCCCACTATGCGCTCTTCAGTGGTTGCACTTGCAGAATTAGGAACTTCGAATCCGCCAATGGTATATGCCCTATGGATGATCTGGCGCGAGAAAGTCAACGTGGACGGATCATCCGTGGCAAGCCAGCAGCTGGAGCCAGCTTTATCCGTCTGCGAACCAGCCTGAGGAGCGAATGAAGCGAACTGTCCCAATGCAGAAGCGCCCGCGGGGACGAGGAAACAATCCGCTGCCTGGCCCGTCAGTTCGGGAGTCGTCACCTGAGTCCAGGTTGAAATGACCACGAAGACAACTGCCAGAACGATCATATACCAGAAGCGTCCGAAATAGGAGCCGAGGCGACCCAATGTCTCACTGAGGTTGCGCGGCTTGATAGTCTGTTGATTGAGGATGTTGCCAAAGCGGCCTGGACCCATCATAGTGTCACCTCGCTGGAAACTTCCGAAGCCAGGCGAGACTCTGGCAGAAGTTGGGAATTATATATTTCGGCATAGATCGGTTCGTTTTCCATCAGGTCGGCGTGTCTGCCTTCCGCCACGATCTCGCCTCTTTCAAGCACAAGAATTTTGTCTGCGTTGATCACTGTGCCGATGCGCTGCGCAATCACGAACGATGTGCGTCCTTTCATCAGCGTATCGAGCGCCTTTTGGATCTGCGCCTCGGTGTTGAGGTCCACACTGGAGGTGGAGTCATCGAGGATGAGAATGCGCGGGTTGAGGAGCAGGGCGCGGGCGATGGCGACGCGTTGTTTTTGTCCGCCGGATAGCGTCTGACCGCGCTCGCCGACGTGGGTGTTATATCCATCGGGGAAGGTCATGATGAACTCATGCGCCGCGGCGGCTTTTGCCGCGTTTTGAATTTCCTCGAGAGTCGCCTCAGGCTTGCCGAAAGCAATGTTCTCGCGGATCGTGCCGCTGAACAGCGTCGTTTCCTGCAAGACGATGCCAATCTGAGCGCGGAGCGAATCAAGAGTCACGTCGCGCAGATCATGACCATCAATCGTGATCCTGCCTTCGCTCGGATCGTAGAAGCGCGGCAATAAGTTGATAATGGTCGTCTTGCCTGAACCCGTTGCGCCAAGCAATGCGATCGTCTCGCCAGGTTTCGCTTCGAATGAAACATTGTTCAGCACGGGCTCACCGCCGCCGAAATAGCGGAAGGTGACATTTTCAAATCTGACGCTTCCATTGACTTCGGGGAGTTTGATGGCGTTGGGCTTATCCACGATATCCGATTTCGCATCAAGGATCTCAAAGACGCGTTCTGCAGATGCGGCGGCTTGTCCCATTTGTGTGATGATGAATCCGAACTGCGCGATGGGGAAGAACAAGTAGATAAGGTATAGCGAGAACTCCTGCCACGCGCCCAATGAGAGTGTGCCAGCGATGATTTGTTTCCCGCCGACATACAAGATCGCAGCCTGTCCGAGGTTGGCGACGAGAAACACGAACGGGAACATGAACGTGAACAAGCGCGAGACCGCAATGGATTGTTCCATTGTGTCATCTGCGGCTTGTTTGAATTTTGCCTGCTGCTGTTTCTCGCGTGTGAAGGCTTTGATCACTTTGATGCCCGCGAGATTTTCCTGCAACACGGTGTTCAACGCGGAGAGTTTTTGCTGCACCTTGGTGAACATTGGTTGTGCAAGGCTGGCAAAGACACCGAATAACACCATTGCAACCGGCAGGATGGGCATGGCTGTCCATGCGAGAGAAACATTCGAAGTGAACAAAATGATGACCGTGCCTGACAGCAGTAATACCGCGCCCACGAGTTGCAGCAAGCCCTGCCCGATAAACAGACGGACTTTCTCAACATCATCTGTCGCGCGAATCATCAATTGTCCCGTCTGGTTCTTATCATGATACGAGAAAGACAGTCGTTGAATCTTTGCGTACAAATCATTTCGTAGATCATACGCGACAGCCTGGGAGTTTTTCTCCGCCCAGAATGCTTGCAGAAATGCGAAGATGCCGCGTAGCGCCGCGAAGATGATAATGGCGACTAATGCATACGTGAGGGCCCGCGGAGCGTTGGTGACATCCGCCTCCAACTGGACTTTGAGCTGGTCCAGCGTTAGATTCGACGTTTTCCCTGTGGCTTCGAGAATCTTCGGCAATGCCTGACTCACAAACGCTGCGGGGATTTTATCGAGCGCACCCAGGATTTGGTCTGCGAGATAACCGCTTGTGACCGCGTCAATGATGTTACGCACCATATGTGGCACAGCCAGTTGCGAGAGAGTCGCGATGATCAAAAAGATGTACGGTAATGCGGCCTGACGTCCATAGCGCGTCAGGTAGCGGACTGCGCGGCTGATGCCCTTGAAAGAGGGGCGTTGACGTCCGCGTGACATGGGTCGAGACATGGTTGCTTGCATAAAGTTCCTTTCAAGAAAACAATATTACGAGTAGAGTTTATGATCTGGTGATGAATTGAGTGTGAACGGTTTAGGGATGTTAAGCTGCGTGTTGAACGGGATCCGCTTCCAGTTCCTGTGCAGCGCGGGTCATAATGTTGAGAGCATCACTGACTTGTCCGCGCTCTTCCACAGTTAATTTTCCCGCCAGTTGATCCACCCAACGATAGCGTTCTTCAATGCCGCGTTGGATAAGTTCCCTGCCTTTATCGGTGATGTTCAACACCTTTGCGCGGCGGTCGTTCGGGTC
>CAZIYY010000013.1:27245-32330 GCA_964543585.1 uncultured Anaerolinea sp.
ACGTGAGCCGGTTCGCGGATGATGATGTTGACGTTCGGGTCTTCGTCGCGTTTGATGAAACCGCTTTGCACGAGTTTATCCACCAGTTGGCTGGCAGCCGCGGGGGTAATCTCAAACCGTTCGCTTACTTCGGACATGCCGCACGCGCCGCGATAATGCAACTGCATCATTACACTGAACTGGGGCATCGAGAGCCCCGTTGATTTGGCGTATAAGCCCCAGCCGCGCATGGAACGGTGCATAAATACATCCATCCATGAACGGATGGCTTGCGAGAATAGAGGGGGTTTCGTCATAGTTAAGCCTTCTTTTTAGTTAAGCTGGCTTAACTTTATACCGGAGTTAAGTTTTGGTCAAGAGGAGGAAAATTAGAGTTTTGTAAGAACTAACCGCCCTGCTCTTCCAGCGCGTATGTGATTGCCTGCTCCATCGTCATAGCGCGGCCCTGGGTTTCTGCCTCAGCGAACTCTGCTTCACTCAATGCAGCGCGGCAGGATGCCATGGTCTTTTCAAAATTCGCTTCATCATTCTCGTCCCATGCGCCAATGGAGTTAAAAATATTCTTCGCCGACCAGTACAAACGCACGGTGCGTGCAGGATCACCTGTAAGTTGAGTTACTTCGCTCAAACGCCATAGTGCACCACCTACAGCATATTTGCTATCTATTTGCCTCGCAAGCATCAACGCTTCTTGCAATTTGGCTATTCCCCCTTTCACATCGCCTTGTTTTGCTTCAATAACACCCATCCAATAATGGGCAAAACTTTGAAAATACCGATCGCCGATTTTTCGGAAGAGAGCCAGCGCTTGTTGGTGAAGGGTAAAGGATAACGCCAGTTCATTCTGCTTGAAGGCTTTTCGGGCAAGACACATCACAGCATGGGCATACTCCCATTCGTCATTAACCTCCCGAAAAAGTTCCTTGCTTTCCTCCAGCATAGATTGTGCCAGCGTGAATTCACCTTCATCTGTCAAATTTAGGCCGAGGATGGACAACGCCCTGCCAATATTCCGTTTGTCATCGTGAGCGCGCGCAATCACGAGCGCCTGTTCAATCAGAGGTTTTGCCTCCATTATTATTCCAGTTTGAGTGCCGATATGATGTGCCAATTGAGTCAGGATTTCTGCATAATATTCGTTATGCCTAGGTGCATCGGGTATTGCCAGAACACGTTCAAACCAGCGCCGCGCCTCAGTGTGGTCGGAGTGTACGAACCAAAACCAATGCAGGTTTCGTGCTATTTGAAGAGCTGCTTCTGTCTGTCCTGTTTCAATTGCCCAGTCCAGCGCAGCGCGAAAGTTATCGCGCAAGCCGAGAAGACGATGGAGCCATTCGACCTGATTCGGTCCCTGCATTTCCTTGCCAGCTTGTTCGGCGAGATCAAGGAAATACGCCAGATGCAAATTGCGAACTTCTATCTCCTCTCCCATTTCCTGTAAACGCTCTCGTGCATACTCCTGAATCGTGACCAGCATAGTGTAGCGAGTCTCATCACTGGCCTCACGATCTGGGGCAAACTTTAGCAGGCTTTTATCCAGAAGTAACGCCATTAGATTAGGCAGTGTTTTCTCCGTTATTTTTCGAGAAAACATTGCTTCCACTGCCTCAAGCATAAAACCACCCGAGAATACGGAAAGATAGGCGAACAGTTTTTGCTCTTCAGGCGGAAGCAGTTTATAGCTCCAGTCAATGGCGTTGTAGAGTGTCTTCTGGCGCTCGGAAGCGGCCCGCATCCCATCGGCGGTCAGGACAAATTGAGCGCTTAAATGTGCGAGCAGTGTCTGCGGAGTCATCAAACGTATTCGAGCGGCGATCAATTCGATGACCAATGGCAAACCATCCAAACGCGCACAGATGGCTCTAATTGTTTCAACGTTGTCAGCGCTCAGCGAGAAATCAGAACGAACGGCGCGGGCACGCTCGGCAAACAAGGTCAACGCGGGATAGTTGGAGGCATTTTCCACATTCAATGAGGAGCTCTCTGTGGGGACATCAAAGGCAGGGATGGCATACAGCCATTCGCCGGGGATGCGTAACGACTCGCGGCTGGTGGCAAGGATTTTCAAGTACGGGCAGGCAGAAAGGAGGTCAGAAGCGAGCGAAGCAACGTTTTCAATGAGGTGCTCACAATTATCCAACACAAGAAGCATTTGCTTATCGCTAATCCCCTCTTTAAGTTGTTCTGTTGTGGAAATATTCCTTGTACCTACATAGCCCAGTGCTTGCGCTATGGCAGAGGCAATTAAGTTTGGATCCTCCAACGGAGCCAGCGCGACGAAGAAAACACCCTCAGAAAAATCCTGCAATGTTGCGCGCGCCGCTTCGATGCTCAAGCGTGTCTTGCCAATCCCCGGCGGACCCATTAACGTGACCAAGCGGATGTCATCTTTTGATAGATATTCATGAATAAGATTTATTTCCTGCTCGCGCGCAATGAAGCTGGTCAATTGAACCGGCAGGTTATAGCGATGCGTGAGTGTATTGAGGAGTGGGAAATCCGTCGGCAAGCCTGCAATATTCAGTTGAAAGAGGTGCTCCGGGTACATCAGGTTCTTGAGATAGTGTTCTCCCATATCCCGCAGTTCGGTATTTGCAGGCAGTGAATCTTTGACCAGGTCTTTGGTTGCGAGCGAGAGTAACACCTGACCGCCATGCGCGGCGCTGAGGATACGCGCCACACGATTTAAGGTCTGATTGGAGGCATAACCACCAAGGATAGATGCGTTTGAAGATCGTTCAGCCTCGCCCGTGTGAATTCCCATGCGCACCCGGATCGGGAAAGGTGTGTCCCACTGTTCTTGATGAAGCCCACGCTGGGCTGCCACCGCGGCAGAGATCGCGGATAGGACGGTCGGGAACGCGGCGCAAAAAGCATCGCCGACAATTTGAAAGACCGCGCCGCCATTGGATGTAATCGCCTCTTGCAGGATTGCGTGATGACGCTGCAAAGCAACCTTCATTTTCTCTGGAGCGCTTTCCCAAAGTTTTGCGCTGCTTTCAATATCTGTGAAAAGAAAGGTAGCAAGATGAATTTTGGGATTCGTCTCATGCTCGTGAGCAGATGAGGCGAGCCACGGTGCATCTTCAACACGCGCTGTTGGAGCAACCCGCCAGTCACCGCGCGCGAAACGCAGGAAGTCTTCTCGTTCGTTTTGAGGGATATTGAAGACTTCAGCCAGACGCTCAGCGACCTGCGCGGAGGGACGGCGTTCTTCATCCTCAATTTTGCGGATAGTTGCCGCCGAATACCCTACACGCTCAGCTAATTGTTCACGGGTGAGATCGAGAGCTTTGCGTTTGAGCTTAAGCCAGTGGCCAAAAGAGTGCTGTTCCATTCAATTTTATCTTACCAATAATGTCACACTTTTTGTCACAGTTAGTGTGACCAGAAAAGAAGGATGATTTGCTACAGTAGGAGCACAGAGACCAATCCGGGTTTCTGAAAATATTATAACTGGTGTAACCAGTATCGGAGGAACCATGAAAAAGCTACTTGTATCTCTGGCTGCGGCTGTGCTGCTTTTGGTCATTTTAGCCAGCATAGCATATGCAGCGACCGGCGTCACTGACCCGGTGGTGTTGAAGGAACTGGCACAAGTGCGGCAAGCCACTGCGAAGTATCAGGATGTGAACGTCGCGCTGGCAGATGGGTTTATTCGCACACCCACCTGCGTCGAGTCACCGGCGGGTGGGATGGGAATCCACTTTATCAACCCAGCCCGCCTGATGGACTCGGCAGTTAATATCCTTGAGCCGGAATTTTTGCTGTATGTTGAAAGCGGAAATGGATTGAAACTGCTTGGGGTCGAATATTGGTTTTCCATTGGTGCGCCTGATACCCATGTTCCCAATCCCGCGCCTCCTTCACCCATCATCTTTGGCAAGCCGTTCGATGGACCTATGGAACAACATGAGCCCGGGCAGCCTCCACATTACGATCTGCATGTTTGGATCTGGAAGGCAAATCCCAGTGGGATTTTTGCCCCGTTCAATCCGAATGTAAGTTGTCAGTAGCCACTGAGGGAATCGAATCTATCAACGTTAAGATGCCCTGTCCTGAATTTCAGGACAGGGCATGTTTGTTATTGTAGCGGCTTATACTTGAATAGTAGTATTCACTCTTGCTGTGGAACGAATATTATTTGACCAGCCGGGCAGACACGCGGAGTTCCGGTCCGGTCAATGCCAGTGAGATCGGACAATTCATCTTCGACGTTTCGACTTTTTCTTGAAAAGTCTTCTCGTCCACGTTGGGAACTTCAGCTTCGGTATCCAATTCGATCAACGTGATGCGCGGGCCGTCACCGAGATGGACTTTTGCGCTGGTGCGAACCTGCACAGGAGGAAAGCCTGCATCGGTGAGGACTGCTGCCAGGAACATGGAGAAACAGCCAGCCTGCGCAGCGCCCACCAATTCCTCCGGGTTGGTTCCCGGGCCTTCCTCGAAACGCGAGGCAAAAGTGAACGCGCCTTCAAAAGCCCCGCTCCCAAGTTTCATTCTGCCCTTGCCCTCCTTGAGTGTTCCATCCCATACTGCGGATGCATTGCGAATTGCCATCTCTGCCTCCATTTGAAAATTGTGCGGGGATCACTTTTCTTGTGCTGTTAAGAAGACATTATAATCGCTCCCACGAATCAACAAGCGATATTTTCCGGGAGTACCTAAGCAAGAGGAGCTAAGAAATCGATCAAGTGAAAGGGATATTTCGGATACATTCGTTTTGCTAATTGTCTTTGGTTGTAACAGTAGACAAAGAGTTGAATATTTCTAGCCAAAGAATGCATCCGTCGTGAGAAACATCTTGATTTGCGAGCCAGACGCTTGAGATAATGACTCAAGTCAGCATTGACGGCTTCCACCGAGTAGGTTTCCTGTTTATCTGTTCTCATTTCATAAGGAGCCCCATAATACAAGGTGTCGTAGACTGGAAAGGCGTCACTGTAGTATTGCTTGGCTTGGGGTGCTCGCTCCAGACAGGCTTGCAGGGCTTGTGAGGTTCTTTCCAGCACAACATCCCAGCTCAAGACGCAATGGGTATCTCGATCTACTATTGTGAGAACATAGATTTCGTTTTTTTCTCTC
>CAZIYY010000013.1:32340-47131 GCA_964543585.1 uncultured Anaerolinea sp.
GATAAAGGTATACAACTCATCCAACTCCGCTTTTTTCACCTTATTCGGCATCGGAGTGGGAGGCAGATTGGCTGTGTATTGGCTCACCCAGTTGGCTACACTTTGTGGATTGACCTTCAAAATCCGTGCAATTGACCCATAACTACTTCCTTCCACATACATGCGAATGGCTAGCATGCGAGTTTCCTCTGGATATCCATTCGGGTTCGGCTTGGGCGTGTATGCTCGTTTGCATTCACCACATTTGAACTTTTGGCTCCCTGAAGGATTGAAGCCTGACTTGCTTTGCTTGTTCTCGGATTGACAGTTTGGACATCTCATGCCTCTAATTCTATTTCATTTTAGGTTTAGGGACTCCCCCTCAAGACAAGCCCTCGCAAAGTCGAAGATACCTATACTTTTTGTCTTTTGTAATCCACAAAACGATAGCCGACGCCGCGCTCGGTGAGAATATATTTCGGGTTGGCGGGGTCCTTCTCAAGTTTCTGGCGAAGGTAGTTGATGTAGAGACGAACATAGTGAGGTTCATCGCGATATTCGTAGCCCCACACTTTCACGAGGATCTGGTCGTGAGTAACCACCCAGCCTGCATTCTGCACGAGGTGATACAAAAGGCGATATTCCGTTGGGCGCAGTTTGACAAGTTTGCCTTCGAGCCATACTTCGCGCCGGTCAAAATCAACCTTGAGTCTTTCATCCACTTCGATGATATCGTGCATCGAACCACTCGCGCCTTCGGTTCGGCGGATAACTGCCTTCACGCGGCTGACCATCTCGCGCGGGCTGAAGGGCTTGGTGATGTAATCGTCCGCGCCCAGTTCAAGTCCGCGCACGCGGTCATCTTCCTCGCCTTTGGCGGTGAGCATGATGACCGGCACATTGCTGCCCTCACGGATAGTCTCCAGCACTTCAAAGCCATCCAGGTCGGGCATCATCACATCCAGCAGAATTAAGTCGGGGGTTACGTCGCGCAGTTTCTGGATGGCTTGCTTGCCATTGAAGGCTTCCGCGACCTGAAAGCCGTCGTGCTCCAAATTCATGCGGATGAAACGCACCATCCGCTCCTCGTCGTCCACGACGAGGATGCGGCGGCGGTCAAACTCTTCGGGCATGTATTATTCCCTCACAAAGCCGATCAGATTTTCTTCCTCTTCGCTTTCAAGAATTTCGATCAGCGCGATCTTGGAAAGGGGCCAGATCACTTTGACTACGTTATGCTCAAGGTAGTGAATGTCCTTCCCATCGCGCAAACGCGGGTTGCTAAGTATAATAATCGTATCGGCGGGTTTGGGGAGTTCTTCGACCTCGCCCAGAATGGACGCCTCGCCGGTAACGTGAAGTATGACTGAGTGAGCCATATTGTATTGCCTTTCCTGAATATCAGATATTGCGAAGCAGGATTTGAATTTTGAGTTTGCCCAGCGCGACAATATCGCCATGCCCCAAGGACTCTTCGGTGTGAGGATTGAGTCGCCGTCCGTTCACGTAAGTGCCGTTGGAAGAACCCAAATCCATTACCATAACCTGGCTGCCTTCGCGTTTCACCACTGCATGCAGGCGCGACACGCCCGATGCGTATGCCTGGTAGGGAGTCAAATCAATATCGGGCATGATGGGCTGGCCCTCGCTCAGACGCCCAAGCGTGAACTCATTTCGGGATGCGAGCGGGAGGATCTTGCCGCTATCCATAAGGTGCAGGGAAATCCAGCTATTCGCAGGAGCAGAGACAGGCTCGGGGCGCGGAGGTCTCTTCCTTAACTCCTCTTCAATCTGCTCGTCCGTAATAGCCTGGGTGACGAGTGTTTCCACCCCATCCAGTTGCGCGCCGCACTCGGCGCAGAAAACCGCCCCTGACACATTTTTATACTGGCAATTTGTACAGATTATCATGAGACAAACTCCTTCTTTGGCGACTCCAGGAATAACGCGCGCGTGCCGTATTTGATCTTCTTGCTCCCCTCATCGGAGAGAGCATTTTTTTTCTGTAAATGATCCACTTCGAGCAGAATGGTCTGGGCTAGATTACGCTCGCCCTGCGCCAATAAATTTGACGCCAGGGTCTGGAGCTGACGTGTGGCAGTGTCAATGTTGCCTTTCTCGATCTCTATACGCGCGCGCTCCTGCATACGATACAGCATGAGACGCGACAAGGCTTGAACAATCTTTGGAGGCGGCGATTCAGCCCCAGGTGAGCTCGATACGGGACGCTTGAGCAGGATTCGCAGGGGCAGGACGGGTGAGAGGTGCGAGGCAATCGACACATTCAGGGTACCGTTCAAAATTGTCAGTATGTCTGATTTTACCGCTTTTGGCTGAATAATGTATTCAAAAATTATATGAGTGGAAGTATCCTGCAATATTGAGCCGAGGCGCAGCGGGTCCTCTAGCTCAATCGGGGCAGGCTCTGGCTGAAGGCGAAACGCATAAGCCAGGTCGGCGCCTTCAATGGCAGTAAGCTTCAACGTAATATCCTCTGCATAGGTTTGCGCGAGCGCGTCGAATTTCTCAAGCAACAATCGTTTGATGTCGCTTGGCTGGGCAATGTACGCCGTGCTTCCGCCCGTGCGGGTTGAAAGAACATCCAGAAAAACGTCGTTCCATTCCTGACCTATACCCATGCCGCTGATGCCAATTCCACGCTCTGCCAGTTTTGATGCAAGCGCCAGGCATTGCTGTTCATCTCCATACGTATGACCGTCAGTAAGAAGGATAATGTGATTCACGCGTTTCGAATCGAGACTGCGAATGACCTCCTTGACTCCCAGTTCCAGCCCCTGATACATCTCTGTCGCGCCGGAGGGCTGGATCATTTGGATTTGCGCCTCTAAACGCAGATGATCCTGATGATAGGAAGCAGGGATGATCACTTCCGCGCGATCGCTGAATGTGACCACACTTAGAATATCCTGGGGCCTGAGATTGCGCAGCACCTGTATGGCTGAAGATTTTACAACATCCATCTTCTCGCCCTTCATCGAAGTAGAGCGGTCAAGCACAAGGCATACATTAAGCGGCGGCGAGGACGGCTGGGTTGCCCCTGCGGGCGCTTCGAGTTCCAACATTACGTAAAGGATTTGTGGCTCATCCAGTTGAATCAGATTCGGGCGGCTGCAGGTAATTTTATGTTGATAAGGGAGGACGATTTTTTCTTCCGGCGGCAGTGTGGCATCATATTGGGTGCGGCGCTGAGGATTGGAGAGCGCTTCGTAAGCCTGTTGAACGCCCAGGAATAATTCGGTCTCTCCTGCCGCCGTATTTTTATCGGGATGCAGTTTCTGCGCTGCCACAAAATAAGCGCGCTTGATCTCTTCCTGCGAAGCGTCACGGGCAACACCCAAAAGAACATAGTAATCCTTCTGTGGAGGCGCCATGATCACCCAATCAACTGCGCGAGAACCACACTGATATTATCGGGACCTCCCGCCGTATTTGCCGCGCTCACAAGGTTCTGGCAGGCGCGCTGAAGGTTGGGCGCATCGATGACCGAGCGGATAAGATCCTGTTCCGCAACGACTCCCCACAAGCCATCACTGCAGATCATTAAATAACCGGGCTGGGGGAAACCGATTGTAAAAATATCGGGGTCCAGTATTTCACCCTGTCCCAGCGCGCGATATAACACATTGCGATGGGGATAATTCTCGGCTTCCTCAGGGGTGATATGTCCCAGTTCCTCCAGGCGTTTTACAAGCGAATGATCGCGCGTGATCGGTTCGATGCGTTCATCAGGATAAACAAAATAAGCGCGGCTATCGCCGACGTGCGCAACGGTGATCTGCTGGCCAAGCACCAGGGCGGCGGTGAGCGTTGTGCCGCTTCCCGGCGCCTCTCGTTGAATGGCGCGTTGAGCCTCGCTCACCGCGGCTTGCATAATCTCCTGAAAGGATTCATCCATCGTATCCGTCTTGACGTGGAACAAATAGGGATGGAATTTACGCAGGACATATCCCGCCACACTGCGTATCGCCGCATTGCTCGCAATTTCCCCAAATTGATGCCCTCCCATGCCGTCCGCGACGATGTAAAGACCGAATGGCAGATTCCCTGAATTGCCAGCCATGGTGGTTGTAAGGGCAAGCACACTGTCTTCGTTCAGTTCGCGTTGTTTTCCCACAGATTGTCCGCAGGCGGAAATCAATTGCTGAAGATCAAAACGCGGGTTTTGGTTGGTGACAATGGACTGGATCTGCTCTTCCGTTAGAGGGGCAGTATTCGCAATCTCCTGTGTCGTTGCGGAGGATTTTTGCTTGCCAAATAGCCAGCTAAATAATTTATTCACAAATAACTCCTTGTCAGGCAAGTAAGGCGTAGACCCGATGATCGGTGGAGCCAATATACACAATATCATCATATACGAGGGGCGTGCCAGTGATGGCGCCCTCTGTCCCAAATTTCCAGCGCAGGCGGCCCGTACGATATTCCAGGCAATAGAGGCTGCCGTCCACCGACCCGCAATATATCGAATCCTTATAAACCACTGGTGAGCCGTTCACTTGATGCTCGGTGCGGAAGCGCCAAATTTCCTTGGAACTTTTCACATCCACTGCATAGATAAACCCGTCCGCCGCGCCGACAAAAACAAGATCATCAACCGTATATGGCGTGCTGATCGATGCCTTGCCCAAACGGAATCGCCAGATCACCCAGCCATTGCGCGGGTCAAGGGCATAAAGCGTGCCATCCATGGATGAGAAGTACAACGCCTGTGCCGAGCCCACAGTTGAGGAGGTGATGGCGCGCTTGGCACGAAAACGCCATTTCAGTTCGCCGCGGAAATCCACTGCATAGTAATCGCCCGTTTCACAGCCCGCATACACAAGTTCGTTCATCACAAACGGCGTCGAGCGGACAGGGTCCGCTGTTTCAAACCTCCACACCATTCGTCCGCTATTCAGATTTACTGCATGGAGATGATTGTCATCCGAACCGATAAAGACATGCCCCTCGGCAATACGAGGCGAAGAGCGGATCTGCCCATTGGTAAAGTACGTCCACACCACTTTGCCCGAGCGGGCGCTTACAACATGAAGACGTTTATCCTCCGAACCGATATAAACATTCCCCTCATACAACGCCGGGCGCGAAACAATACCGCCGTCTGTTGGATACTTCCATTGGAATTTTCCATCGGCTGCATTCAGCGCATACAGGTTGTTATCGTATGATCCAACATAAAGCAGACCTTGGGAGATCGCCGGTGTGCCGCGAATCTCATCTTCAGATTTGAATGACCATAACGGCTTGATCCCACTTGCTGGCGCAGATCCTATTTGTGGTCCCATACGCACGAGCGCGCCGGTCTTGCGCGCGACGTTTGTGAGCGCCTGCTTCATATCTGCCGCAGTGTGGAAGCGGCTCTCGGGGTTATATTCCAAAGCGGTGTTTACGGCTGCCTCGAGTTCAGGCGAAACAGCAGGGTTGATCTTGCGGATGGGGCGTTCCGCGAAAGAGAATGGCGGCTCAAGGCGCGGGTCGCGGCGCGTCAATGCGTGGTGGATGGTGGCGCCCATGGCGTAGATATCAGCCGAGGGCGTGGCTTCGCCGCGATATTGTTCGGGCGGTGAATATCCCTCCGTGCCGATCATCGTTCCCTTGATCCCGGTCTGAAACGTTTTGGCGATCCCAAAGTCCACCAGCATCACGTCGCCGTTATGATTGATCATCACGTTCGAAGGTTTCATGTCGCGGAAGATGATCGGGTCGGGTTTATGTTTGTGCAGGTAATCGAGCACGTCGCATAATTCAACAGCCCAACTCAACACCTGGTCTTCGGGGAGGAAGCCATTGGCATCATTGATGATGGCTTCCATATCCTTGCCGTGGATGAACTCCAGGACAAGATACGAACGGCTTTCAACCGTGAAGTAATCGGAAATACGCGGAATCGACGGGTGCTGAAGCGTGGCTAATAAATTTGCCTCCCGCTCAAAATTCTGGACGATATTATCACGCACGACGGGGTCGGGCGCGCTGTTGATCATCTCCTTCACTGCCACGAGTTTCGTCACATTCGGGAAGTGCATGTCGCGGGCGCGGTACACCGAACCCATTCCGCCCATGCCGATCACCTCCTGAATCGCATAGCGCTTGGCAAGCGTAACGCCTGCCTGAATTTGACGCGCAGAGGGTGAACCCTCGTCGCCCCGATCGTCAGATAACTCAGGGAATATCCTTGTTTCCAGTGCGTTTCTCCTAATTCGGTAAATTATAGTTTGCACTGCTTTGTTTGACAACCACCTAAAATCACGTAACCATTTCAATTTCGTACGCCTATCTGCGCTTTCCATATTAAACTCCCTTGCGGGGAATATCGTTCTGCGGCACAATACAGCACTGTGAAAATCCTTGTGGTAAGCGATGAAGTCGTTGAGCGTCTCTACAGCCTTTGCTCAAACGGACATTTCGGCGAAGTCGAACTGATCCTCGGATGCGGAGACCTGCCCTATCCCTATCTTGAAAACATGTTGACATTATTGAACGTGCCTTTATTCTACGTGCCGGGCAATCATGACCCAACATATAACCTCAATAATTCCCTCTCCTATGTGGAAGGCGGTTCAAACCTGGACTTGAAACTGGCGCGCGTTAAAAAAATTTTGGTCGGCGGCTTCGGCGGGTCCATCCGTTACCGCCCGGATGGGACGAACCAGTACACCCAGACCGAAGCCTACCTCAGAGCCTTTCGCCTGATTCCCCGCTTATTATTGAACAGGATCAATTATGGACGCGCTCTCGATATCCTCATCACACACTCGCCACCGTTTGGGATCCACGATGAAGAAACGCAAGCCCATCAGGGATTGAAAGCCATCAACTGGCTATTCCGCGCAGCAAAGCCGCTCTACCACCTCCACGGGCACACGCATTTCCAGCGCCGCAACCTCTCTCCATCGGAAACAACCCAGGGCACGACAAAGATTGTCAACGTCTTTCCATATAAGATCATCGAAGTCAATCACTAATGCTCAAGCCGCCGTCCCCGGCGGTGTCCCCACCGAGGGTATGCATGAATAAGGAAACAATGCCCGATCCAATTACCGAACAAGCCCGCGCAGATTTTCAACGAGCGCGCTTCAAAGCCTTTATGAACCGCGTCTGGGCCAGCCTGTCCGGACAGCCAACCACATTACTTTCCTATGACGACGTCAAGGAGAAACTGCATATCGGCGGACCCATCTATCGCGGAGTGAAGACCGTGCGCGTGGACCAGATCGCCGGGAGTCTGAATCGTTATCACGAATTTGACCGCGTTTTCCTGCCGGTCAGTGATAAACTCTCCGACCGCTGGCAAAGCGTCAACCGCGCCTTCTATCAGGACATCAGCCTGCCGCCGGTTGTCTTATACAAAGTCGGGCAGGTCTATTTCGTCGTGGACGGGCATCATCGCGTCTCTGTCGCACGCGAGAAGGGACAAATTGACATCGAAGCCGAAGTCCGCGAATGTGCCACACGCGTAAACATCACTGCAGGCATCAAACCCGAAGACCTGGAAATTCTCGAAGATAAAGTGCGCTTCCTCGAGCGTACCTCGCTGGACTCATTGAAGCCAGGCGCCAATATCAAAGTCACAATACCAGATGGCTTTGACCGCATGCTTGAACACATCGCCGTGCATCGTTATTTCATGGGGCTGGACCTCAAGCGCAATATTTCTGAGGAGGAAGCGATTTCGGATTGGTACGATCATGTATACATGCCGGTCATCAACGTGATCCGCGACACCCATATCATAAAGGATTTTCCTGAAAAGACCGAAGGCGATTTATACTTGTGGGTGTTGGATCACCAGCATTATCTTGCCAAAGAAGAAGGTATGCCGCTTCAGCCTCCGGAAGACGCGGCGCGCGCTTTTTTTGAAACCAACAGAAAAAAGCCTGCGCGCTCAAAGAGGAAAGCCACAACAAAAACCAAACTTCGGAAATCGGAGAAGAAATGACATCAACACATCGCCTCGCCGGAGTTTATGCCGCGGCAGTGACCCCGCTGAAACTCGATTCAACATTGGACCTTGAGTCTGTTCCTGTTTTATTGAATTTTCTCGCCTCGCGCGGCTGTCACGGCGCGGTGCTCTTCGGCACGACAGGTGAGGGACCCTCCTTCTCGCCTTCCGAACGCGAAGTATTGATGCGCGTTGCGCGCGACCATTGCCGTCAACTCCCTGGCTTCCGTTTAATAGCAGGAATAGGGACTCCGAGTCTTTCCGAAACGATTGACCTTACCAAACTCGCCTTCGATCTCGGTTATGACGCGGCATTAGCGCTGCCTCCATATTACTTCCGCAAAGCGAGCGATGATGGGTTGTTCAACTGGTTTAGTGAATTGATCAAGAAAGCCGTTCCATCGGATAAATATTTGCTTGGCTATCATTTCCCCAATGTGGCAGGAATTGGATTCTCGATTGAATTGCTCGCTCGCTTGAAAGACGCCTTCCCCACACAATTCGCAGGCATCAAAGACTCCTCGCATGATGCCGACCTCGCCCGTGACCTCGGAGAAAAATTTGGTTATGATCTGGTTGTCTTAACCGGCACGGATACCTATCTGCAGATGGCGATGGAGAACAAAGCCGCAGGCTGTATCACCGCTCCTGCGAATTTGATTTCGCCTGATCTGCGTGATGTATGGAATTTGATGAATGAAGGAAAAGATGTTTCGCAGGCACAGGCACGCGTCAAGAAGCAAAGAGACATTCTCGATAAATATCCACCTTTCCCGCCAACCCTCAAAGCATTGCTTCATCGCTTGCATGGCTTGCCGCGCTGGACAGTCAAGCCGCCGTTGGTTAATCTAGAACTCGCGGTCGAGGAACAGGCTGTACAAGAACTTAAAGATGTTTTGTAGAATCACACTGCCCTCCAAATTGGAGGGCAGTGTGATGAGTACTATTGATCTAATCATCATCAAAATCATCGCTCGTCCAAAGGACCTCGTGAGTTTCACCAGAGGCAGTTGCACTCTGACCCACGATCTGGCCATGCACGTTGATATCCCAAGCAATGCTGAATGGTCCGCCGAGTGTCCCGAGAACGGTCATGACACCATCCTGCCAGAAGAAGGCGCGTAACTCATTCGAGGCAGTTAAGGTTAAGCCTATGACCTGCCCTCGATTATTAATGCCGCGGGCAGAATTAGTGGTTCCGTCTAGCGAACCCAAATCTGTGATAACACCTTTCTGCCAGAGAAAGGGATGAGACAAACCCGAGGTGGTCTGGCTACTGCCAACAACCTGCCCGCGCTCATTGATGGCACTGGCTTACTGTGGGCGGAATACACGCTTCACACAATTGCATCCCAAACACGGAGAACAGGCATTGCGCGAATTTCAACCTGTAAGCATGTAAAAGCTGGATGATTAAATACCCCTCCATCGAGGGATGTGGCGATACATCCCTGCTCCTATAATTGCGCGTACTACAGAACGGAGGAATGGATATGAAGACACTGCAATTGATCCTGGTATTGATTGTTCCGCTTATAGTCGGGTGTGCAACTCCGACCCCGGCAGTATCGAATCCAAGCCCTGCACCGGGTGCAACAGATACGCCTTCCTCAACCGCAACGCCTGATTTGCTCTTCAAGATCGATAATGGATCGGACCCCCTGCAATCGCCGTATGGCATCGCGCTGGATTCAGCGGGTAATATTTACATCAATGACGCCGGCAACAGCCGCGTGCTCGTCTTTGACAGCGCCGGCAATCTACTTTCAAAATGGGATAAAAAGGGAGGCGGCGAAGGGGAATTTAATTCCATGGGCTTTGGCGGTATTGCGATAGATGGAAGCGATCACGTTTTTGTGGTGGATAACGGCAATCATCGCATCCAGAAGTTTGATCGCGCCGGAAATTTCCTGACACAATGGGGCAGTGAAGGGAAGGAAGATGGTCAGTTCGCGCGCGCAATTGGGATTGCCGCCGATAAAGACGGAAACGTATACGTCACAGATGACGGCAATCCATTTGTTCAAAAGTTTAATAACAATGGTCAATTCCTAATGAAATGGGGCGGTAAAGGTGTGGGAGACGGCCAGTTTAAGCATGCGACGGATATTGCCGTGGACGCGCAGGGCAATATCTTTGTATCGGATTATGAGAACAGGCGTGTCCAGAAGTTTAATAGCTTGGGAGAATTCCTCGTTGCATGGATGATGGGCGGCGACATTAAGGTAACGGGCATCCCCGAAGCGATTGCTGTGGATGAGCAGGGACGAGTCTATGTCACCGATTATTTATTGGGCCGTATGCAGACATTTACCAATGATGGGGAATTTCTCTTGGCTTGGGGAGGCAAGAATCTCAAAAACAGCCTCCTCAAGAAACCCACAGGCATTACCATTGATACAAGTGGCCATATTTATATCGTCAATCAATCGGGCAATAATGCGCAGGTATTCGATTCTCCATTTTGAGTTTTGATACACTGCGCGAAAGGACTGACGAAATCGTCAATCCTTTCGATTCGCGATCTGCGCCAGCGCGCTCTTGAACACCTCATACGGCTGCGCTCCGACAATGGCATAGCGGTCATTGATCACATACGTTGGCACGCCCGTCACACCGATCTGATACGCCCAGCGGACCTGGTCCGCGACATTCGCCGTGTATTTTTCGCTTTCAACGTCGCGTTGCATTTCGTCCGCATCCAGCCCGACTTCCTCGGCGGCAGAGCGAAGCACATCCCACTGACTTATATCCTGTCCCTCGGCGTACACTTTTCGGAAGACAACATGATGAAACTCATTGCCTTTGCCCCGCTCGTATCGTTGAATGGGGGAATTGAAACGAGCAGGGTTGCCCTGTTCGCGCGCGTACTCGGTGGCTTCATGCGCGAGGCGCGTGTTGTAGATACGCTTCGTAGAAACAAATTTCATGCGGTATGAATCCGCGATGGCGCGCAGGCGTTCTTCTGATCCATTTGCGCGCGCCCGCTTTACGTAATCGGGCAGGTCTTTTCCCTCTGGCGGCGTATCGAAATAAAGATAGAATGGACGCCATTCCACATCCACCTGATGTTTCGCTTTCAACTTCTCGACCACACCCTGGCCGACATAACACCACGGTCAGATGTAATCGGAGAAAATCGTCAGTTTGAAATCCATTGGTCTTCCTTTTATTCAGATAAAATTCTGGAGTCCATGGGCTTGCTCGTGAATCTTAGGACAGCACCCACAGGGCAAATGAACTGTCAGATTCCAAAGTTTGCCAACGGATAGACATCCGCCCCTCATCATTTCTTACGCAAGGAGACATTATGACCAAAGAACTGCGCGTTAATTCGGACCGTATGCTTGCCTCCTTTAATCAACTGGCTTTGATCGGCGCGACGGACGATGGCGGCGTGAACCGTCCGACCTTCAGTGAGGCGCATCTGGCGGCGCGCAAATGGTTCCGCGAGGAAGTTGAAAGATCGGGACTGGAATTCCGCACGGACGGCGCAGAGAATCATTCTGCGTTTCTCGCGCTGGGAGAGGTCGAAGCGCGGGTAAAGACTCTTCTCCTCGGCTCTCATCTTGATTCAGTTCCGAACGGCGGACGCTTCGACGGCGCGCTGGGCGTGGTCGCCGCGCTCGAAGTGTTGAGAATGATGAGGGAAAACGGGATCAGGCTCAACGTCCAGTTGGAGGCGATTGATTTCACGGATGAAGAAGGCACATTGGTCGGTCTGCTTGGGAGCGCGGCACTGGCTGGGCATCTGAATCAAGAAATGCTGCAAAGTCCGCGCGGCGGGCGCGATCAGTTGGTCGAAGGCATGAAGCGCGCAGGACTGTCCGATGAAAGCATGTTGAGCGCGGCGCGCCCGAAAGATTCGTTTGCGGGTTATTTGGAATTGCACATCGAACAGGGCAAGCGGCTCGAACGGGCGCGAGTCAATATTGGCATCGTTTCTGCGATTGTTGGCATTTGGTCGTATCGTTTGTCGTTCATTGGGCGCGCCGACCACGCGGGTTCAACCACAATGGATGACCGACTCGACGCGTCGCTGGGCGCAAGCGCGTTCACGCTGGCGGCGCGCAAAGTGGTGATGAAGGATTTTCCAAATTGTGTTGTGAACGTGGGCAAAATGGACTTTGCGCCGGGCGCGTTCAACATCGTCCCCGCGCGCGTGGATGTGTCACTCGAATTTCGTTCGCCCGATGAAGAGGAGTTCAATAGATTGGATGCCGCTTTGCTTGCATTGGCAAAAACGGAAGCAGGGCGTTTCGATTTGGGATTAAAAATTGAATCTCTCGGCAAACATTCGCCAAGCATTATGAGCGATAAAGTTCAGCGCGCCTATGCCGAAGCATGTGACGATTTGGGATTAACGCATGTCGCGCTTACATCGGGCGCGGGCCACGATGGGCAATCCCTCGCGGATTTGTGCCCTGTTGGCATGATCTTCGTCCCATCCGTGAATGGGACGAGTCACTCGCCGCGCGAATTTACGGAATGGGAGGATTGCGTGAACGGCGCAAATGTTCTGTTGCAAGCGGCGTTGATACTGGGGCAGGTAGGTCACATTTGCGAAGTCCCCGAAGAGGGGAAACGTGACTTGCTGTGAGTGGTAGACGAGTTTGAAGGACATGGTTCCTCCGTTGGTGGGTGGGGATAATGGCTCGATTATACTTTTGGAGGAAAGCGTCGTCCTGAGCTATGTCGAAGGAAGGAAAGCTACATCAATTTAAAGCAAAAAGCGGATGGCGCAATTGCCATCCGCTTGTCTTTTACAAGTGTCTTGTGCTTCTCGGGTCGAAGGCGTCTCGCAAGCCATCGCCCATGAGGTTAATACATAAGATTGTGAATACGATGAACGCGCTGGGAAAGACCCACATCCACCAGGCGCCGCGGATCAGGAAGGATTGCGCCTGTTGCATCATATTGCCCCAAGTGGAGGTTGGCTGCTGAACGCCGAGGCCGAGGAAGGAAACATAAGCCTCAGTGAGAATGGCGCCGGCCAGTCCCAGTGTGGATGCAACAATGATGGGTCCAAGTGTGTTCGGCACCAGGTGGCTGAAGAAAATGCGGGGATCAGTTGCGCCCAGTGCCCTGGAGGCCGAAACATAATCCAACTCTTTCAGCGAAAGCACATTGGCGCGTACAATACGCGCCAGATACATCCAGGAGGTGATCCCAATGACCAGGATGACGATGCCGATACTGCCGCTGAACGTGCGGCCCAGAATGGTGACCTGCCCGATATCGCGGCCGATGAACTTTGCGAGTACGATGAGCAGGAAAAGGGAAGGGATGGCCAGCATGGCTTCGGTGACGCGCATCAGGACGGAGTCAACCCAGCCGCCATAATAGGCCGCCACCCCTCCAATCACTGTGCCGAGGGAAACTGCCAAGAGCACAGACAGGAATCCAATGAAAAGCGAGATCTGCCCGCCGTAAATAATCCTGAAGAAGACATCACGACCGACACTATCGGTGCCAAACCAATGCTCGCTGGTGGGACCTGTCAAACGGTTCAGCAAGTCAGTGTCATTGGCTCGGGTCTCAGGAAAGATGATTGACCCGCCAATAATAAAGAGCATGAGCAAAATGACACCAATTCCGCCGAACAGAGCCATGCGGTGCTTGCGGAAGCGCCGCCAGACTAGCTGCCCCGGTGTAAGTGTCACCCTGGCAGTTCCTTCAGCGAGTTCGAAAGTAGTCCCAGTCCCAGTAATAGTGGAGTAATCAGCGGTCATAGTATCTCCTAACCCAGGCGTATGCGAGGATCAACGACTGTATAAATCAGGTCCACGATAATGGTAAAGAAAACGACAGCACTCGATGTCAGCAAGAGTACACCCAGTACCACTGGATAGTCGCCGCGCTGGGCATATTCCCAAAACAGCCGCCCCATGCCCGGCCAGGAGAAGACCGATTCAGTGACCAGTGCGCCTCCCAATAGGAAGGGAATGTCCAAGCCAATGATGGTAACGAATGGCAGGATGGCATTGCGGAGGGCATGCCTGAACAGTGTGACTCTCTCGGTCAGGCCCTTGGCCCGCGCCGTACGCACATAGTCAAGCCCCAGCACTTCCAGAATGCTGGAGCGCAGAAAACGCGCGTACCCCGCGGTCTGGATCGCCACGAGGCAGAAAACCGGCAGGATGAGATGCCGGATCATCTCAACGGGATCCTTGGGGTTCCAGATGTCCGCGCCAGTCGGCAGGTAGGGTAAACCCCATTGTTTGAACTTCACAGCGAAGAGCATAATGCAACCCAGCGCGACGAAGAAAATCGGCATGGAGTATGCGACAAAAGACAAAGACGTGATCAGGTTATCGGTAAAGGAATACTGTTTGAGTGCCGCGACCAGTCCAAGGATAAGAGAGGTAATGATAATAAAAACTTCGGCGGTACTCATCAGGATCAAGGTCATAGGCAGACGCTGCTGGATCATCAACAACACAGGTTGTTTCGAGAAAAACGAATTGCCCAGATCTCCCTGCAGGGCCAGGCCGAACCACCTGAAGTACTGGATGGGAACTGGCTGATCCAGGCCTAAATTCTTCCGGATGGCATCCCGATCCGCTTCGGTCAAAAGTAACTCACCGAAGTCCAAATGATCTGTGATGATACTGCTCAAAGACCCACCTCCTCAATCGCCGCACGGCTGGCTTCCCGAGAATCCTGAACCAATTCGTCCAGGTCTTCAAGCTCTTCGCTCTTTCCTGAAAGATGCGGTGCCAACTTCAGCCTGATCCACTTCTCATGGGCATCCACGACGCGATCTCTCGCGACATGAAACACCTTTTTAACGCCATTCAGAACGTCTTCCGGCGTCTCCGGATGCTCCAGGAGAAACGACATGAAACCGAC
>CAZIYY010000014.1:0-12325 GCA_964543585.1 uncultured Anaerolinea sp.
TGCCATGAGTTTTCTACTTTTCACTGGTATCATTTTACGGGAGGGTTACCCAACCGTTCAATCTACAATAGAGCCTCCAACTCCAATTGTAATTACCGCAACTTCGCGACCAGTAACTCTCCCTTTGTCTACCGCCACTTCTGTGCAGATATTTGAATCCGGAGGTCAATGTGCATCAACACCTGTGAATCTGGAAGATAATCTTGAAGTTCAACTAGACCCCTCAAGGTGGTATTTGATAGAGGAGTTTGATAATCGAGCAAGCCCGCCGAAGCATATATTTCGAGCGCAGATTGGAACAATCTCAGTTAATGCTAATGCTGATAGCGGATTAAGAGCATGGGAGTGTCGAAGCGAATCAGCCGCCATAGCACAGGCACAACTAAATGCAATGGGATACAAGCAAAACAATCCTTCACATATCGTAATCGGCCCAGATGGACAAGAAGTAAAATAAAAGGCCACATCAACAACTTGCAGGAGCTGATGGTTACGTTTGAACATTTGAAAGAAGCATATCCAAATATCCCCAAAAGGTGTAAAATCGGTAATTGGTTTTAACAAGGAAAGGAAAGGGTTTTATGGAAACCGACCATGCCAACAAGGAACAAAAAGGCTTATTCTACTCAGTAATCAAATATTTTAGCACTCAAGATTCAGAAAAACTTTCAAAAAGCAATCGTCTGACAAACTCTTATATTTATGGCTTCGAAGACATAATTTCACATGAAAATCGGATTGTAAACGCTGCTTTGGGATCCAAAACAGACAGTGAAGAGTCAGACTAATCAAACAAACAGGGGAAATTATGACACCGAACTCTCTACTTCGTAAAATATACAACTACTTTATTGAACATTGGGTCATCTCAGCGTTTATTTCGACGGCACCTGCGTTTGTGTTTACTTTCACGGAATTCTTCGGGGTTAATTTTGGTCTAAAAGATATCAATGGTGCTCTTACTCTACGCGCCCTGATAATATTGTGGCCACTGTTTATCGTTTCTTTGTTATTTTCCTTCGCAATGGCTTTAGCAGACAAATACGACGAATTCGCAAAACAAAATGGTCAGTATGTGTTGAGCAGAACGATTCAAAGCTTAGATGAGATAAAGCATAAAAAATTGAAGCGTTTCACTCGATATATCGAACAAAATCACGGAAAAACAGGATTGACTCCATTCAGGGATATAACACAACCAACCTTTCAACTTGAAAGCATTTTGGAAAACCTTCAATATACAATGTCGGACATTTTCGGCATACGGCATAATGATATCGGCATTAGCCTCATGTACCGAACGGATAAAGATTCAAGTTGGCGATGGCTTTACACGTCTAACATTGAGAGCGATCTTTCAATTGAAGAAATAATTAATGATCCACATACAACTGCGCGCCAAATAATAGATGGTAAAACAAGTTCACTTTTTTTTCCAAGCAAGCGAACTGCCGTAGTTGCGGGGCAATATGTTTCAAGTAGCAAAGATGCTGCAAACCGAATGATTGGCTCAATAATATGCAGAGACATTGGTATTGGTACACCTCGTTATGTCAATGCCGTTCTCAGTATGTCTACATATGGAAAGCAGATTTGCCTTGAAAATGATGAGGATGCAATATTCAAAATCGAAGAATTACTCTTACCTTCGTTTGAACGAAGAATCCAATTGGAATTAGCTTTGCTATACATAAAAGATGTAATGACAACTTAAAATAATTTCGGGCTTGCTTTTACAGGATTTGCGCGAAGCAAACGTGGCGTGTGGGAAAAATTTTGTTGGCGGGTTCGTCCATATCAATACGAAGGCGAGTCTCTGGGTTGAGACTGACATATTTTCGGCAGGCGCGTGTCAATTATGTTGTCCGCCTGGACGAGGACGCGAGTCAGGGATGGATTCGCGGAGACCAATCATGTCTTTCATAATAAAAATTCCCGATGCAATTTGTCACATCGGGAATTTGATTCTTACGCGTACGCAAACACATCCATTTGCACAGACTTGATGGCAGCTCAGGCAACATCCATTTGGTATTGATAGACAGGCACTTGCAAAACGCGGCTTGGTCGCTTTTTGGATTGAAGCGCGGCGTCAATCTTTTTCGCCACCTCGGGACGGATAAATCTTTCACCACATTGAACGCAAACACCCATCGGCACATTTTCAAATACCAGTAATTCACCCTTCCAGCGAATCTCACGCGGCACAAGGCGCTCTTCCACCGCGCCGCCGCAGAAATAGCAATCGTCATATTGATGTGTCATTTCAGGCTCCAATTTCTACCGATTACGCGTGTATGGGTCTGTCCACTTGGGCATGAACGGAACATACACAGTAATCAAAACCAAATGTCCAGCGCGGTTCTTACCGCACACGACATGAACAGGCTTTTCGCCTACAAAAGCAAGCGCAAGACAACTCTCGCCGCGCGGGTCATCAGGATAAGACTCGATTACTTCACAGTTTGTCAGCGCGGCTTCCAACTCGGCGATGGTCAAGCCATCCGCAAGCCGTTCATCATCCGCGTGCAGGGAGATTAGATAGGATTGATTTTCTATCTCACCGCGAATGAACTCAGGCTCAAATGGCATGAATTGATTATACCCGCTTTGTAAAGATGATTTTGTTGGCGGGTTCGTGCATGTCAAGGCGGAGGTGAGTCTCTGCGCGGTGAAAATCTCAACTGTCGTATAATTAGCACGAGTGATAAAACATTAGCAATCACTAGATTGGAGTGTGTGCCATGCAATTCAAAGACATTATTACCATTGAACCTGGGAAACGAGGCGGCAAGCCGTGCATTCGCGGGATGCGGATTACCGTCTATGATGTGCTTGAGTATCTGGCTTCTGGCATGTCCGAGCAGGAGATATTGAAGGATTTCCCGTACCTGACGAAAGAAGATATTCTAGCCTCCCTTAGTTTCGCCGCAACACGTGAAAGATTTATGGTTGCCGTCCAGCCATGAAATTGCTGTTATTCGACCAGAATATTTCTCCACGGCTGTTAATTCTGCTTACCGATTTATATCCCCAATCCGTTCACGTTTCGATGATTGGGCTGGGCGATGCGCTCGATATTGAGATTTGGCAATATGCGCACGACAACGATTACATCATTGTCACTAAAGATGCAGATTTCAGCGAACTGGGAGTCGTGCGTGGCTTTCCACCAAAGGTCATTTGGATTCGACGAGGAAATTGCTCCACACTAGAGATAGCATCGATGTTGCGGGAAAATTACACTGCGATTAGCGCGCTCAGCGAGGATGCAGAAGCAGGAATTTTGACCTTATTCTAAAGGCATTGCTCCAATTTTGAGAATGTTATTCAGAGGGAATCTGTTCGAGTTTCTGCAACAACACAGGAATACTTTTCGTGGCGGCGAGGTAGATCTTGTCCAGTTTCACTTCGCCGTATTCGTGTGCCAGAATATTACGTAAACCGATAATTTGCGCCCATTCAATTTCAGGATGATTTTCTTGAAATTCTTTTGAAACGTGGTTTGCCGCTTCGCCAACGATCAACAATAACCGCTCAACCGCGTAGCGGACTGTCTTATTTTCGATAAACCTGGCATGGGGAATACCGCTAATAATCTCGGTAATTTCCAAAGCATACTTCCGCATATCCCACAAATAAGACATATCCCTTTCACTATGCGGCATAGACCACCTGTGCCGTCCGTAAAATTTCCCGCTTGCGGAAAGGATTTTCCAGCGCGTCCTTTTCGATCACATCCACAGGACGGTGAAAGATTTTCTCCAAATCGAGTTTCATTTGCACAAGGTCAAACAGGCTGATTTCAGCATTGGGCGCGAATGTCACCAGCACATCCACATCACTATCGGGGCGAAAATCGTCGCGCAGGACGGAGCCGAACAGGGAGAACTCTGTCACCTTCCAACGGCGGCAAAACTCGGCTATTTTCTTGCGCGGAATGCGAATTTTTTTCTTTTGCATAAGACTACTTACCTGTGAAGATTATAGCATGGGATGAAGACGGTTTTGTAGGCGGGTTCGTCCATGTCAATGCGAAGGTGAGTCCTCCTCTTTAAAAAATAGAACGGAAATTCGCGCTACAATTGGAAGAAACGTGTATCTTTTTCCACTAACATAAGGAGCAGGGTATGAACAAACAACCACTTGTCACGGTAGTTGTTCTCTTTCTGATCGCCGCCGCACTCAGCACGATCTTTGCCATCGTGAATAAATTGCCATACGAGTTTGGCGGGACAGGCAATCCTGAAACAGTGGCTGTCGATTCGATCAACCATGGCACAGCTATTTCCCCGCCTCTAACCACTCTGGTGATATTTGCAGTCTTGACCGCGCTCACATTGAGACAAAATTGGCTTGGGGTCGTCGGTCTGGTTGGTAATTTGCTCCTAGCCATTCTATTCCTCGTGGCGGGGTTAGCCGAGCCGATTCTCCGTCGTACTCTGCAAGCGCCGTCAATGAGCCTGGTTGGAGTAGTCACGATCGGATTATCCGCGCTCAACTTCTTCTTGTTACTGATGATACTTATCTATGACGTGAAAGGCTTAATGGCGCGACGGCGCGCATCCGCATGAGATGATGATTTTGTTGGCGGGTTCATTCATGTCAATGCGAGGGTGAGTCTCTGGGTTGAGACCTGACAGGTTTTCGGCAGGCGCGTGTCCATCTGGCTCAGCGCGACACCTAACCCCTCCACCGTTCTTCACAAAGAACTCACATCTTCTCCACAAATCCCAAACACCAAACAGATATACTCCATCAAACATTAGAAATGGAGAAAACAAATGAACAGAAAAATACTCTTTAATATCATCGTTGCAATTTTCGTAATCGCCTTGGTTGCTTGTACAACATCTGCACCAACCGCGAGCACATCAAGCAATAATGACACAAGCGGAACATCAACGCTTGCCTGCAGTGGAGGGAGCACTTCCGCAAGTCTCACAACTGAGGTCACCGAAGGTCCGTATTTCACAGCCAATTCGCCGGAACGAGCATCCCTGTACGAAGACGGCATGGCTGGCACAAAACTGGTCATCACGGGCTATGTATACACCGCCGATTGCAAACCTGTGGCGAACGCCTTGCTGGATTTCTGGCAGGCAAATGCGAATGGCGAATACGATAATGCCGGCTATACACTCCGCGGACATCAATTTACCGATGCAAATGGATACTACCAATTGACAACAATCGTCCCTGGAATTTACACGGGACGGACTGAGCATATCCACGTCAAAGTGCAGGCACCCAACGGAAAACTGATCACTACCCAGCTTTTCTTCCCAGGCGTCACCCAAAACGACTCTGACGGTATCTTCGATCAGAGTTTGCTCCTCACCATCCAGGAATCCAGCGATGGGCTGCAAGGTCAATTCAACTTTGTAGTGCCTGCGCCATAGACCATCATCTTTCCCCTATTAAAAACGCGACCCATAATCGGGTCGCGTTTTTAATTCGTGCTCAGGATTCCTTATGAAGGTACTTGAGATCATTTTGCTGGTGGATTCGTCTGTGCCAATGCAGCGACATCCAGTAATTTGACACGGCTTACCTCCGCCTCGGCGCGAGACGATTCTTTCCATAATGTGACGGCGTGGGCGCGGGGCGCGGAGGGCGAGTCCCCTCACGTCTGTCGTGACCAGACCTGGGCGGCGCGGGAGGCGAGTAGTCAAAGTCTGGGAAAGTCTCGCGTTTGATGGGTCCTCCCATGATGCGTTCCAGAGTCCGAATCATGTCATTATCCTCGGGGGTGACGAGCGTAAACGCGTCGCCCGTGCGTTGTGCGCGTCCCGTGCGCCCGATGCGATGGATGTAGGCGTCGGCGGTGTCAGGCATGTCGAAGTTGATGACGTGCGAGATGCTGTCAATATCGAGACCGCGAGCCGCGATGTCGGTGGCGACCATGATATGAAAGTGTCCATTCTTGAAACCGCTTAGGGCTTGCTGGCGTTGTCCCTGCGTGCGATTGCTGTGAAGGCTTGTGACGCGATGTCCCGCGTGCGCAATCTGGCGCGCCAGTTTTTCGGCGCGATGTTTGGTGCGGGTAAAGATCAACACAGAGTCGGTGTCGGTCTGCTTGAGCAGTTTCAACAACAACCCGGATTTCAAATGTTGGGGGACAGGATACAGCGCGTGCGCCACGGTGTTTGCGGGTTTGCTGATGCCCATCGCGATTTTTTGCGGTTCAATGAGTGATTGCGAGGCGAGCAATTCCACCTCTGCAGGGAAGGTCGCCGAGAACAACATGGTTTGTCGTTTCGCAGGCACCGCTTTGATGATTCGTTTTACGTCGGGCAGAAAGCCCATGTCGAACATGCGGTCGCCTTCATCCAATACCAGGATTTCGATGCGCTCCATTTTTGCTTGGCGTTGCTGAATGAGGTCCAGTAAACGACCTGGACATGCAACCAGGATTTCCGCGCCGTGACGCAATGCCTTGATCTGACGGTCCGCTCCGACTCCCCCGTAGATGGTTGCGCTCCTCAGCCCCGTCCCCGCTGACAACGCGTGCACCACCTGGTTGATCTGCTCGGCGAGTTCGCGCGTCGGTGTAACGATGAGCGCGCGCGGCATCCCGCGCGGACCGTCGAGCAGTTTGTTGAGAATGGGCAGGACGAACGCGGCGGTCTTGCCTGTGCCGGTCTGCGCGGTGCCGATGATGTCGCGTCCGCGCAGCGCTGCAGGGATCGCCGCCTCCTGGATGGGTGTCGCGGTTTCATAGCCCGCGTATTTAATTCCCTGCATTAAGCGGGAATCCAAATTAAATTGTTCGAAGTTCAAAACTTTTCCTTGTCTTCAGAAGTCAAGCGAGTGTTTGGGAATTGAGTAAACCCTCAAGCGAAAACAGCGGTGGACTGCTGAGTAATGTGAATTGATAAGAGAATTATACACTACTAAAATAAAAACCCTCCTGCGCGGTTTTCTCACAGGAGGGTTTGTGTCTGTTTTAAGGGATTTGCTTTCCCGCTTGAGTTGATCGCCAGCGTTATACTCCGCTTCGTTCGGGACGGCGGAACCAGTTTTTCCACTCGCGATTTTCCCAAACAACAAGAATGGGCGCGGCATTGAAAATGGAGGAGTATGTGCCACTGAAAATACCCACCAGCAGGATGATCACAAAATGACGGATGCTTTCGCCGCCGAACAAGGCAAGCGCAAAAAGTGTGAACATGACCGTCAATTGGGTATTGATGGAACGGTCGAGCGTTTGTATGATCGAATGATTGACCAGGGCTTCATACCCGATGCGGCGATAAATGTGCGAGTTCTCGCGGATGCGGTCAAACACGACGATGGTATCGTGCACCGAAAAGCCGATAACCGTAAGCAGGGCGGTGAGGAATAAAGCATCCGCCTCCCAACCCAGGAAATACCCGAGCATGGCTTCCACGCCCAGCACAACAAAGACATCGTGCAGCATGGCAAGGATTGCAGCCGTGCCATAACGCGGAGCGTGCTCGATGCCGCGGAAGGCATACCAGATATAGAGGAGAATGGCAACCGCCGCCATGAAAATCGCGATGCCTGCGGCTTGTGTTACTTCGGCGCCCACGGATGCGCTTACAGATGAAAACTCAAGTACTGTGACCTTGCCCTCAGCGCGGCTTTCAAGTTCAGTAACGATTTCTCCCTTTGTCGCGTCGTCAATAGTTCGAGATCGTATCGCAAAAGAGTCTTCGCCCAGCGGTTGAATAATGGGGTCTGAATCAGGCGCAAATTTCAGGTAGGCATTTTGAACTGCATCATTTGCGGGGCGAGCGCCTTCAAACTGTACTTCAAGCAGGGAGCCGCCTGTGAAGTCAATGCCAAGCGGGAGGGGTGCCTTCATATTGACCCAGTTGATTATCAGGAAGACAAGCCCCGGAATAATTACCAGCAGGGAGACGAGAAAATAGAAATATCGGTTTCTAATAATGTTCATAATGCAATTCCTATAAACCGAACCAGCGCGGATGTTCGGCGAGTTTAATGTTATCGAGCAATGTGTGCAGGAAGGTGCGAGTCACAATGATGGCTGTGAAGAGACTGATCCCCACACCCAATGCAAGGGTGACGGAAAAGCCCTTGACCATGCTCGCTCCAAAAGTGTTACCAAACACATACAGGATCAAACAAGTGATCAGTGTGGATGTATTCGAGTCACGAATGGAGGGCCAGGCGCGGCTCCAGCCCAGGTCAATTGCCTGGCGCAGGTTTCTTCCGGCGCGCAATTCTTCCTTGAGGCGTTCAAAGATCAGGATGTTGGCATCTACCGCCATGCCAACCGACAGAATAAAACCAGCAATGCCAGGCAGTGTTAATGTAATGCCAAATTTGTATATCGCCAGCGTGATGATTGCGTAGCTGATTAATGCAAGGTCCGCGATCAAACCGGGCAGCCGATAATACAACAACATGAAGAGAATTACCACCGTGAGACCGATGACGCCGGCTATCAGGCTCTTGCGCACTGACTCCTCGCCAAGTGTCGCGCCGACCGTGCGGCTTTGAACAACCTTCACAGGCACAGGCAGAGAGCCGTAGCGCAATTGAACCGCAAACTGATTTGCCTCTGCCGCAGTGAAACTGCCTGTAATGACGCCGCTCCCGTCAGTGATTGGATCGTTCACGGTAGGAGCGGAGATCACCCTTTTATCGAGAACAATACCGAGATATTGACCGCGATGCGAGGTAGTATATTCGCTAAATATGACTGCGCCCTGGGAAGAAAGCGTAAAGCTCACTGCGGGACTCCCGGTCGGGTCAGTTGAAACAAACGCCTCCTTGAGATCACTGCCTGTCATGACAGTATGATAAATTGTCGCGGGGGGCTGGTCAGCGGCGGGCGTTGCAGTAGGATCGCTTGATGTATCCTGCGCAAAATCTGTTTCTACAACAGTCCCTGCGGCAACAGGAGTTGTTCCCATGTCAACGAATTCGAGCAAGCCCGTTTGTTGAAGCGCGGCTACAACTTCCTCAGGATTGCTGACGCCAGGGAACTCGGCTATGATGCGGCGTTCTCCTGCAGTCTGCATGACGACCTCACTTACACCCAGAGCGTTGGAGCGGTTTTCCAGGATCTGACGTGTAACCTCCAGTTCGCCCGAGGCTATGGTGGCAGTTTCGGGCAAGTCCGCTTCGAGCAGGGCTTGCAACCCTCCTCGCAGATCAAGACCGAGGCGGGTTTCAACGTTGCGCGTAAAGAGAGGTTGGTCATTGAAGGGGTTGGTAATGCTGATTTCGTTGCTCAAATCTATCCAGAGCGAGACTGCCAACAGCAGGATGATCGAAATCAGCCAATTGGTATTACGACGATTCATTTCTTTATCTCCATCCACAAAAATGTGGCGCTTTTGCGCCACGCGGCGGTGATTATACCCCCATTGATAGGGCATGTGTAGGACAAATTGCCAATTTGCCTATGGGTGCGGATACACCCATTCATTGAAAATAGCATCCAATTCGCACGCGCAATGTTTTTCTGCGAGCGATTGCATCGCTTCGGGTGTGGCAATGCCCCACGAGAAGGTTCCAGTGTAATCCATAAGAAATTTATCGAAAACTTCCGCGCCCATCTCTTCTTTCAAGGCGACGAAGAACAGCGGTCCGCGCCCATAGACGATTGCGCCGTATTCTCCGCCTTCGTAACCTGCAACCGGCAACCCAATCGGAATCTTGGCGTTGCCTACGCCTGCCCAGCGCTCCTCGAGCGCAGCGCGAAAGCCATCCGCGCCGCTCGCGCCGTATTCATCGGTGAAATATTGAAGCGTGGCGAATTGTGTCAGCGACTCATCCAGCCAGGGATCGTCAAGTTGGTCGTCACCCACCAGGTTGTAAAACCATTGATGCCCCACTTCGTGCGCGACAGTGAATTCCATTGTTTGCGCGCCACCATTACTCCCAACCGTGTTGTAAATTCGCGACGTGATGGCGATTGCGCCGGGATATTCGATACCGAGAGCAAGCGTTGGCGTGGAGACGATATCCAGTTCGGTGTATGGATAAGGCGCATAGTGTGTGCTGTAATCTTCAATTGCGCGGGAGGCCACATCCAAAGCCATTTGCGCGCCATCATGAAATTCCTTTGGCGCGGAACTGCGAATGGTGATCTCTCCGAACGTTTGCGAGACCTCTTCGTAATTTGGACTCGCCGCGAGATAGAAATCGCGCGCGGGTCCGCTCGCAACAATCAACGCCTGAGCCTGATCGGTTTCGGTATGGCTGACTCTACGCCCGGACACGACCAGCGTTAAATCCTTCGGCGCAGTAACTCGCACAAGGAAGAAGGACATGTCGGCGAAAGTCACGTCCCCTTCTTGCGGCGGGATTTCTGCATTCCAGCCTTCGTCGTCATAGACTGCGATCATGGGGTACGCATGCGCGAGGGCAAGCACATCCGCGAAATATGCCAGCACACCGTAATTCAGTTCGACAGATTGCGGGACAGTCACTGCAAAGTCTATTTGCAGTACAATGCCTTGCTTCGGTTCAAGCGACTTTGATAAAGGTACTATCATCAAACTGTCTTTAAGCTTGTATTTCGGTGTGATGAGTTGTGCATCCACTTGAATATCAGAAACTTGCATCTCTCCGCCAAGGATGTTGGGAAACAAACGGAATTGCACTTCGTTCAAGGCCACATCTTCATTGTTTGTATATCTCACTTCCTCTTTGCCCGTTATGTGATACAGATCATCCGCGATAATGAATTCAATGTGATAGATGCTCGCGCCGTCCAATTCATCCAGCACCGATTGCTGGGATGCAACGAGACCATCTTTGAAAATGGAGCGGTCCTCCCAGGGAGTCTTCAATGGGTCGGAGATGACTTCGGTCGGTGAGGGAGTCGCTGAGGGTTGGGGAAGGGAACAGGAAACGAGAAGCAGGCAGAGGCTCAGATAAGAGGCGATGAGTCTATTCATGATTTCTCTCCTTTAGAAAGTCCAACACTTTTTGCAGGACTTGTTCGGGAGTCAGTTTATCCGTATCAATGATTATATTTGCGTGTTCACGCGCGTGGGAGAGCCTGTGGAGTTGTTCAGCGAAGTCTTTTTCCTGCCAGTTCAATTCTCTGCGCGCCATGCTGACCGGGAAAGATGCGCCGAGATAGATCAAAATATTCGGTTTGGCGATGATCTGCCACATGGCTTGTACGTAGGAATGTTCCTGCGCAATGTGGCGGCACGCATAACCGCGTTGCATAAGACCCGCAATCAAAGTGGATTTTCCTGATCCACATGGACCAACGACACCGATCAGCGGTCTTTTACTTGGAGGCTCCATTATTGATTATCCTGCATCAATTTCCTGAGTTGCTCAGGTCCGCCAAGCACAACGAGCGTGTCGCCAGTGTGAAGCGGACGCTTGTCGGTTGGGTGCATTTCGGATTGATGATCATGGCGCAGGAGAATGAGGTTGAGACGATAGTTGTCTTCCACAAAACCAACGGTCTTCCTGGCAAAGGGCGCTTTGGGTGAGATCGTGAGCCGCGCCAGCCCAAGCAACTGTCCTTCAATGGAAATCGGATTGGTCATATCCGCGCCCGCCGCGGCCGCAGCGAAGACAGGCGCCGCCATCTCGGTGGCGCTCATTGCTATGAAGCCGAATTGCGCCTCGAGCGTGCGGGCAAAGTCTTCATCAAAGATGCGGATAACGACTTGAATTTTCGGGTTGAGACTGCGCGCTTTCAATGCAATCTGCAGATTCATCGCGTCGTTCTGGCTGGCGAGAATAATCGTGTGCGCGGATCTTATATTCGCGGACTCCAACACGGCGGGGCGCGTGGCATCCTCCTGAATGACGGGGATTTTCATCTTTTGCACGATGCTGAAAGTATCTGCCGCGGGATCCAGTTCAATGACGGCCACATTCCTGCCAATTTCGTGCAATTTTTGAACGATACGAAAGCCCAAATGTCCCAGGCCCACTACGACGGTATGCTTTTTCATGGTGGATGCGACAGCCATCTCCCACTCCTTGTTGCGCGCTCGTCGGTTGAAGAACAGGCTTCCAAAATCAGCCAGCCCAAGCGCGAGCGCGCTGATCCCAACGATCGGCATGAAGATATGAAATAATTGAAGATAGATATTTTTGGGGAAGTCGCCGCTGTATTGCATGAAGGCGGCTGTGAGGGCAAGGTAAATTGCTTCTGTGTAGCCCCCGAGTGGCTCCCCAACTCGCGCGGCAACGGATATATACACAAATGCCCCAACGAGGACCGTGACCGTGAATAATGCAAGCGGAGTCCGAAATTCCTTGAGCAGGATGATCGTATCGCGCCAGGCTGCTGTCCAGCGCCGCGCCGCGAGTTTCATGATCGCATATTTCTTTCGATGGGCAGGCG
>CAZIYY010000014.1:12335-46090 GCA_964543585.1 uncultured Anaerolinea sp.
GTCTTCCAGAAGGTACAGCGCGACTTCTGGATGCAGGCGCACCGTCATGCGGCGAACATTATCTCCGTTCAGAGCGGTGACCTTAAGAACCAGCACGCTGATGTCATCCGCGGGACGATTGTCATCCAGGCTGACCGCCTGCGCGAGAAGTGAATCTGCCAGCGCTTGCGGCGATGGGTCTTGATCTTCCAGCACAGATTGAATTGTTTCTCCCACGTCCATTGGGTTACCGCGTCGTTCGCCTGCGTGAGTAAGTCCGTCCGTGTAGACTACGATGGTCAAACCCGCTTCAACGGCGAGTTCGCTGATCAATGGGCGCACGTTGCGCGTGATGCCGAGCGGAACGCTCTCTTCGCCGAGACGATCTATTTGCTCGCCGCGGCAAACAAACATCGGCGCGGGATTGTTGCGAGTCAACACAATGGTGCCGCTATGCAAATCCAGTGATGCGATGTTGAGCGTGCAGATCACCTTACCTTGTTTATCTGTGAACAACGCATCCGATGCTGCGCGCGCTGCGGCTCCATCACGGACTCCCTCAGCCAGCAAACCAATGACTTTCCGCACGACCATCTGTGAAACCGCTTTCGCCCCGCGGCCCGATGTCTGACCATCCGCAAGCACGACAGACAGCCCGCCGTTTGGGCGTTCAACGACTTCGAGTGTATCCCCGCTTTCGGATGTAGCGTATTTGTTGACCTTCGCAACCGCAATCTGAACTTCCATGCCCTGATTTTACTATGGGATTGAAAGATCATTCGATAATCTCATTCGCCCCTGCCGCCATCACTGCCACCTCCATTGCCTCCTCCGCCATCGCCGCCTCCAGAATCACCGCCACTGCTTGAATCACCATCATAACTATGATCGTGACCATGACTGCCTTCCCTGCCGCCAATATCCCCGTGCCCTTGATGGCTATCGCCGTAATAACCAGAACTCCCCTCACCTGAATGATATGAGCCGTTCCGCCTTTTGGACGAGTTCTTTTTTAGCCCGCGAAATAGCAAGACGATCACTATAAGGGCGAATGCTATGAAGATAATACTTTCGATGCTCATTAGTCCACTCTCCTTCTCTGTGCATCTGCGCTCCGCAGTTTGATGTCTTCATTTTACTATGGGTTTGAAAACTTCAATCAGCGTGACTATTCCCTTGAGCAGCACATCGCCAATACGCAATATGTCGTCCACGGAAAAATCTCCGCGCAGGATGGCAATGATTCCACTTTGTTTGATCTTCTCACTTGTTGATTCGATTGAACCCATCTCACCTCACTGTGCCGCGCGCTGTTACCTGCCAGATGACTTCCACCTGATCACCGCGCGCGCCGACAACCTCATCAAACATACTTGTGACAGTGCAACAATGATTGGGAATAATGGTCAAACGTTCGCCGATCTGGGGCTTGAGTTCGCATGCAGAAAAATCGACATGGCCATGTTCTTCCGATAGCGCATAAATTTTTGCATCGGGATATTCACAAATGTAACCATAACCATCGAGACCATGCACATCACTTGAAAGGGACTTGCTCCCCGTATCAAGGATTCCGCGCTCAGACGTGGGACGGCTGACAACTGTTGTGTGGACTTTCAACGCGCACGTATCGAGAGTCACTGCACCCGAACGGAGGGTGAGCCGATCACCATAGACGTATATCCCGGCGCGATGCTCAGTGACTTCGGGATGTGTGCCCACTTGCCACATCGTGGGCGTACCACCCCCGCTCACTCTTTCAATTTGCAAACTATCATTTGCTAATAGCGCGCGAGTCTCGCGCACAAAAGTATCCGTCTCTTCGCTGGTGGGATAAGTCATTAGCCCGCCGAAATGCAAGTTGGGCAATTGCTTGATGAGGCGCGCCAACTCCGCCGCTTCCTGCGGAGACTGCACCCCGCAACGATGCGCGCCTGTGTCACATTCGATCAAAACGGTCAAAGTTAGTCCAGCACGTTGTGCAGAATCTGAAAGCCCACGAATAACATACGCAGAGTCCGCCGTAACACTGACAGTGACTCTCTTCGCGAGCACCATGAGACGAGTCAACTTGCTTTCACCGAGGATGTTGTATGGGATGAAAATATCGGTGAAGCCAGCCTCCGCCATGACCTCCGCTTCACTGACCTTTTGGCACGTAATGCCAACCGCTCCAGCATCCATCTGCATTTGAGCAATCGCTGGAATCTTATGTGTCTTGATGTGCGGGCGATTAGCGATTCCATGCTCGTTTAGATAAAGTTGCAAACGAGAAATATTCGCTTCCAGCCGGTCTATGTCAACAACCGGAACAGGTGTCTCCAGTTCATCGACACGCATATTACTCCTTCCCCACATACGCGATGGCATCTATTTCAACCAACATGCCAAGTAATTGGCTGCCAACCGTTGTCCGTACCGGCTTGGGATCAGGAAAATACGTTGCATACACCTTGTTGTATGCGGCGAAGTTTGATAGATCGGTGAGATGCGCACTGACTTTAACTACATCTGCCATTGTCGCTCCTGCCGCGGCGAGGATCGCTTTGATGTTCTCCAACGTGCGCGCCGTTTGCTCTTCAATTGTCTTACCAACAATTTTCCCTGTGGCTGGATCAAGCGGTCCCTGACCAGATACAAAAATAAAATCGCCAACACGCAGTCCCTGAGAATAAGCTCCAACAGGTGACGCACCAGAGTTTGTAGAAATTTGTTGCTTAGGCATGATTATTCTCCTTTGTAGGGATGTTGCGTCCATTGTCCACGGGATGTATTGCGATGAAGTGCAGCGATTTACCCCAGATTGTTTTCGCCAGTATAGCATCTTGCAGAGACCAATTCAAGCGTTTTGGGTAACTTTATCGGATTTCTTATCGCTTTCTGATTATTGATTTTGCTCCGTCGGGATGATCCCCCAACCACTTTCACTGTTAAAACAGAATTGCTATACCCGGAATCCCTTCGGCAATCCGCTCAGGGCATGCTTTCTTCTTTCCTCTTTCCGAGTGTGGCACTTACCTTATCTATCGAAATCAAAGATCAACGATCAGCCTTGGACCTCAGACGTCTTCCCATCCATCGAAATCGGCACGGTGAAATAGAACGTTGTCCCTTTGCGGAATTCGCTTTCGAACCAGACTTTCCCGCCTTGTAATTCGATGAGATTCTTTGTGATACTCAGTCCCAGCCCGGTGCCGGGGGACTCGCGGATCTTGTCATCTGCCGAGCGGAAGAATTTACCGAAGAGTTTTTGCTGGTCTTCCGGCGTCATGCCGAGACCGTTATCCTGCACTCTGATGCGGATCATGCTGTCATCGCGGACGGCTTGGACAGTGATCGCGCCGCCTTCAGGCGTGTATTTATTGGCATTGCTCACAAGGTTGGTGAGGATCTGCGCCAGGCGATTGCGGTCGCACCATGCTTTCGGGAGTTCGGTTGGGATATCCACGGTGACAGTTTGATTCTTTTGCGTCACCTGGGTACGTGTCAGCGTGACGACTTCATCAATCACATCCCAGACTGGCACCTCGCGGGGCTCGAGCCGTATGTTGCCGCTCTCGATGCGCGAGATGTCTGCCAGATCAGAGACGAGCGTCGCCATGCGGTTGACATTGTTGCGAATTGTTTTCAGGAAGCTTGACTGATTCTCGTTCAACTGACCGGTCGCGCCCGCAAGCATGAGGTCACTATAACCTTTGATGGATGTCATTGGCAGTTTAAGTTCATGGGACACAATCGAAACAAACTCGGATTTGGACTGATTCGCCGCAACCGCATCGTCCCGCGCCTCGGCCAGTTCGTGCGTGCGCTGCTCCACTTTTTCTTCGAGGCTCGTGTACGAGTCGCTCAAGTTCTCAGCCATCAAGTTGAAGTTCTCGCTCAAGATCGTGATCTCATCCCTGAACAACAAATAGGATGTGTTAACTTTTTGATTCAAATCGCCCTGGCTCATGTTGGTCGTCGCCTGTGTCAACTGCGCCAGCGGACGTGTAAATGCCAGGAATGCCGCGATCCAGAACCAGAGCGCGGTAATGCCGAAAATGCTTGTAACCGTGATAAGAATGACGCGAATGTTGCGGCTGACCGAAAAGAGGTTTTCAATGGATTGCGCGACCAGCACCGAGCCTTGCTGGTTGCCCGATATCACAAGCTCATGTCCGAACAGGCGAAAGTCTACATGACTGCTGTACGTGACGTTTTGCGCAGGTGTCTCCGCTGAATTGAGCCATCCCCGATTGATCAGACTTTCGATGCCCGCGCCCGCGTCAATCGTCGAAACAATAACCGAGTTATCCTTGACGATGGCGACATCTGTATTGATGATCTGGCTAATCTCGTCAATATAATTCTGGTCCATAAAGAAGGCGGCTACGACCACGCCGATCAATTTCTGTCCATTGGAGGCAAATACCGGCGCAGCGCCTATGATCTGTGAGCCTTGCGGCGCGACGGCGACATTGCTGGTCTGTGTTTTGTTTTGTATGACGTTCAGGATCAATTCTTCGCGGATCCGGTTTACGTCTACGCTCACTTGGAGCCTACGCGCCACCGTGGGTCCGCCATAAAAATAGGCCGAATCGCCCGGTTTGAAATCTGCGCGATAAAGGATCAGCTCCTGCAAGTTCAACGAAACCTTGTTTTCATTGAGCGCCTCGGTGGAGGCGCCCAGATCAGCGAAGGCATCTACTACATCGGGTTGTTTCGCGAGCAACGCCGCGTTGTTAAGCGCCAGCGCCTCAGAGTTCTCGATCAGCGCGGCGACCGAACCTGCGATCTCACCGAGCCGCCGATCGGCTTCCTGCTCGATGCGACTGTTGATGAGGCGATTGGTGAGCGGCGAAAGAACAACCACCAGCAATAAAATGGTGACCGCCAGCGGAAAGACCAGTTTCGCCTGTATATTGAGATATTTTTCTTCGAAGAGTCTGCGAATTGCCTGCACCATAATATTATGCGGACTTTCGCCTTACGAAATAAGCGATGGTTGATACGAGCAGGATGATCCCGATGCCAACAACAGCCAGAATGATCGGAGACATTGCTTTATTCCCAGCCGATGGTTGATTCTGCGCCTCGGGCGCCATTTGCTCGAAACCTTCATTCAATGACGCGGCCGGAATTTGATTGTTGACTGCCGGTAATACATTCTTCAGATAATAAACGACCGCATCTGCATCTTCTACTGTAAGGTTGGAGTAGACAAACCACGGCATGAGGATCAGGCGACGCCCGTCTTTTCTTACCCCGGTGGTAATGGCGCGTTTGACTTCCTCGTCTGTCCATGTGCCGATGCCGGTTTCATTATCGGGGGTGATATTGCCGCCATAGACAATGCCCCATGGACCTTCGTAGGGTTGGCGGCCGGCAAGATATTTGTTCATTTGTGGCGCGCCAGTTGCAGGGTCAACCGGTGTGTGGCAGTCTGTGCAGCCCATCACACTGTTTACCAGGTAACCTCCACGGGCGGCTTTATCTGACACGTCCGGTGCAAGGATCCCGGTTGTATAAGGAGGTGTTGGAAACCCTGCTGTTGGAATTGTACTTTCAGGAATCCGATTGCTGATGGCGCTTACAGAACGCAGGTAGGCAATTACTGCATCCAGGTCTGCATCTGCCATGCCGTTGTAAACATTGTAAGGCATGACGGGGAAAAGAATTCTGCCCCCATGATCGACACCGGTCTTAACGGCAGCTTTGATCTGTTCGTCTGTCCATGCGCCAAGTCCAGTCTCTTCATCAGGAGTCAGGTTACGGGTTAAAAGAACACCGGCGGGTCCAAGGTCGAAAGGTCTGCCTCCAGAGAGCAGCTTGGTTTCGTCCAGCGTGGTGATTGCATTAAAGGATATGGTTTGGAGTTGTTCGCGTGAATATTTGGTGGGGTCTTGATATTCTGCTTTGAGCGGTGTATGGCAGTCAGTGCATCCCGCGATGGTCGCAATATATTTCCCGTGTGCGACCGGGTCATCTTGCAAGTTATCCCCTGCGCCTGCCGATGTGGCGAATGCCACCATGGAAAGAAGAGCCAACACAAACGCCAGCGATAGTACCGTGAATTTTTTCATCGTGTGCCGCCTTTTATTTTGACTTGCGAATTGGTCTGGCCTGACGAGGAAATTATACAACCATATGACATCAAAGAAATATTCAATTTTGATGACAAAATGCCGAAGGGCTGGGGGATGAATGCATGGCGTGAGAAGGTCCAAGGTCCGGTTTGATGCGCTGGTTGGGTCGAGGAGACGCGGTTATAGAGGAAGAGTGCGAGGAGGCTGGTGAGTCCGATGAGCAGACCTCCAATGAGTTGAGGGGATTCGCTTTCGAGGGGGTTCAACATGAAAGACGGAGGATGACCTTTCATCCGCCTTTTATCCAATAACACCAACAAACACCCTCGATGAGAAATAACCAGAATAAAAGTGCTATAATTTCTCTGCATTGTTCATTGACATGCGAGCGGTTTTAGCAACGCCAGGAAGGAGGCGCAATCGGTTGAAGTTTTGTGCTATTCCATTCGGTTGGAGAAAGATTCGTACTATCTTTAGAAAAGAGGAGAGAAGAATGAATCACAAAAAACCTTTGCATAACCTTTTGGCTGGAATGTTCGTAACGCTGGCGCTGATCTTGTCCGCGTGCGGCGGGGGAGTTGCGACAGCCACCGAAGCCCCTGCCCCCGAAGCGACGAGTGCGCCGACTGAAGAACCAGCAGCCACCAGCGCTGCCACTGAAGCGCCTGTCGCTGAAGTTACGGGGTCGCTGGCTGTCCTCGATTGGGCTGGATACGACGCCGAAGATTTCTGGATTGACTTCAAGAACGCCTATCCTGAAGTAACCTTAAGTTTCGAGATTGGCATTTCAGACGCCGATATATATGCCAAGATGGCGGCTGGCAATCAAGCCGACATCTTCCATCCATATTCGGGCTGGTTGCAGTTCTATGTGGATGAGGGGCTGGTTGAAGAAATAGACACCAGCAAACTTACCAACTGGGATAAGGTCTCTGATAGTCATAAGAAATTGGGCCAGATCAATGGCAAGCAGTACTTCATCCCATGGGATATAGGCTTTTCATCCATCCTTTACAGAACCGACAAAATTCCCGAAGGAGTCGATTCGTGGGCCGCGCTCCTGGATCCAAAGTACGCAGGTCACATCTCCATGTGGGACGACGGTCCCGGCGCCGTGACGGTCTCATCGTATATTCATGGATATGACGAGACCGCCATCACTGCGGAGCAGCTCGCTTCCATCCAGGAAGAGTGGATTGCCCAGCGTGATTCGAATCTCTTCTACTGGGCTGGCGAACCTGAATTGCAGGAGGGCATGAGGAGCGGCGATGTATGGGCTGCCTACGCCTGGCAGGGCTCCTACGCCTTGCTGCTCGGAGAGGGCGTGCCCGTCGCGTATGCCAACCCGAAGGAAGGACGCAACTCCTGGGTCGGCTTTTATGGTATTCGCAAAGGCACGGAGAATTTGGATCTTGCGTTGAAATTCCTGGATGCAAAACTGGCGGAAGCCACTGGCAATAACGTCGTGAACCTGTTCTATTACGGACATTCAAATCAGGATGTAATGAAAAGCGTAACCGACCCCATGCTTATAGAGGCATTCGGGCTTAATGATCCTTCCATCCTTGAGAAGACCAACTTCACGCCGAACCTAACCACCGAACAGCGCGACGCATGGACAGCCATGTGGGCTGAAGTGAAAGCCGCGCCTTGACGACCCCTACCCCCACCCTGCCCTCCCCCAAATCCTTCGGATTTGGGGGAGGTGTCCCGAAGGGATGGAGGGGGCGGGGGCTGGATCGCCGCGCCACATTCTGGATTCTTTATCTGCCGCCGTTGCTTTGGCTTGGCGCGTTCTTTTTGATTCCATTGCTATTGATGTTCGCGTACAGTTTCCGCCCGAATATGAGCGGGGACTTTTTTCAACTTTGGCAGCCTTCGCTCAATCAATATGGAAAATTAATATCCACAGGGAGTTACTGGCGCCTATTGTGGACATCCACGCAGATGGCTTTATTGATTTCGGTGATTGCGATTGTATTGTCTTATCCGATTGCATATTTCCTTGCGTTTCATGGGAAGCAACGCGTCGGGTTTTATCTTGTCCTGCTTCTGGTCCCGTTCTGGACAAGTTATCTTCTGCGCGTGATGGCATGGAAGATGATGCTCGGCACAGAGGGGGTGATCAATTCTTTCCTGATGTACATCAACTTGATTCAAGAGCCGTTGACGGCCCTGCTCTACAATCGCAACGCAGTCGTACTCACTTTGATCTATGTCTGGATTCCGTTCGCGACTCTCCCGATCCTCGCCGCGCTCCAACGGATTGATATCGCCCTCTTTGAAGCCGCGGCGGATTTGGGAGCGCGTCCCATTCATCAGTTTTTGCGGATCACCTTGCCTCTGAGTTTGCCCGGTGTGTTCGCCGCATTTTTCATGGTCTTCATTCCAACAGTCGGTGAATACGTGACTCCTTTACTTGTGGGCGGAAGCCGCGGCTCGATGTATGGCAATATCATTCAGGACTTCTTCACGAAAGCCGCCAACTGGCCCTTCGGCTCCGCCATGTCTATGATTATGCTGGCTGGCACGTTGATCCTGGTTGCAATCGCCGCCCGCCTGATTAATTTGAGGGACTTGCTGGAATGACTACTTTCCGAAATTCCTTTCCTCTCAAGACTTATTACTTTGGATTGATCGCCCTGCTTTATTTGCCGATTGCGATCCTGTTTTTATTTTCCATCAATGCAAATACTTCTCTTTCCTTCCCGCTTAAGGGACTCACCCTGGACTGGTACGAAAAACTATTCGCCTCAGACGCCCTTTTGCGTTCGGCGCGCAATAGTCTCGTCGTCGCGCTGGGGAGCAGTCTCACAGCCACTTTAATGGGAACAATGGTCGGCTTGTTGATGATGCGTTACCAGTTCCGCAGTAAAGGCTTGCTCGTCGCGATGGCTGTCCTGCCGCTGATCGTCCCCTATATTGTTTTGGCAGTCGCTTTGCTTTTGTTGTTTTCCGTATTGAATATTGACCGTTCGTTGTTGACCGTGGGCGTGGCGCATACAGTTGTCGCCTTGCCTTATGTCCTGTTGATTGTCGGCGCGCGTCTCGCGGGCTTCGATGCGAATCTTGAAGAAGCCGCCATGGACTTGGGCGCTGATTATCCTACCACGCTGCGCCGCATTGTCATCCCCATGATCGCGCCTGCCATGGTCTCTGCCTGGCTGACGGCATTCACCGTTTCTTTTGATGAATTTGCATTGGCATTGTTTCTCGCGGGAACACAGCCAACCTTCCCCGTGTACCTTTATGGTCAGTTGCGTTTTGCAAGCCGTCTACCGATCATGATCGCATTGGCGGTCTTGATGATGATTGGCACCTTGACCTTAGTGTTGATCGCGGAGCGCGTGAGGAGGGCAGAGTGAAGAAGTGACTGGAGAATTAGAGACTGGAGATTTGTGGTCTGCGAATTTGAGATTGGAACGGTTATGTCTGTTGAGCAAAACAAGATTCTTGCGCGGCGTTTTTATGATGAAGTTCTCAACGGCAGGAAGATGGATGTGGCGGATGAAATTTTATCCTCCCAATACGTAGACCACAATTCTGCCGCGCCAGGGCTGGAAAATTTCAAGACATACTTTGCCATCATCACAAGCGTCTTTCCCGATATCAAAGTGACGGCAGAAGACATGCTGGTTGATGGCGATAAAGTCGCGGTCCGTCTTACCATTCATGGAACACAACAAGGTTCTTTTCGCGGCTTTCCTCCAACGGGCAGGCAAGCCACCTGGACGGGCATGGATATCGTTCACATCTCCAACGACAGAATCACCGAACGCTGGAGCGAGAGGGATTTTCTGGGAATGCTCCAGCAAGTCGGGCACGCCCGGCCTCCACAGTGGAAAGATGTGAAAGTCCCCGATCTATAAAGGAGATATCATGACAAAACAAGTTGACCTTTACAACAGCACTTATGGAAATTTTGAAGAGCAGGTGCTGGCTGAGATCCGACGCGACACGTATGGCGAGGATATCGGCCAGAATAGTTGGATCACAACGGATGAATATGATCAGTTTTATGGCTGGCTAAATCTCCCGTCGAAAGGTCATATCCTTGAAGTTGCCAGCGGATCGGGCGGACCGTCAATGTATCTGGCGCGTAAGTTCGGATGCAGGATCACAGGCATTGATATCAATGAGAACGGAATCGAAACCTCCAACAAAGCCGCCCAATCTTCCGCCGCAGTGGACGTGAAATACCAATTTGCGGATGTGGACAGACGCCTGCCATTCGATGACGCAACCTTCGACGCCGTCATGTGCATGGACTCGATAAATCATTTCCGTGACCGCCTGGGCGTTCTGAGAGAGTGGCAGCGCGTCTTGAAACCCGGCGGGCGGGTTTTATTCACTGATCCAGTTGTCATTACGGGAGCAGTCACAAATGAGGAACTTGCCGCTCGGAGTTCCATCGGCTTCTTTATCTTCATGCCATTGGATTGGACGGAAAAATATATCAGAGAGGCTGGGTTTAATTTGCTCAAGCGTGAAGATGTAACCGGGAATATCGAATTGACATCGGGTCGCTGGCATGAGTCGCGCGCCAAGCGCCGCGAGGCGCTGATTCAAATCGAAGGCGAAGAACGCTTTGAAGGTTTGCAAAAATTTGCAGGCACGGTTTATAAGCTGACGAGCGAGAGACGCTTATCGCGCTTTGTGTTTTTAGCGGGGAAATGAAGGAGAATGAAAGGCTATCTTGAACCGTACAAATTCATCTCCTGGGAGAACCCATATGAATCTGAATCTTGGCTCAAAATCTTTGACCTTGTTCGCCCTGTCTGTGTTATTTCTATTGCTCATCACGCTGTTTGAATCTTCACTTTCTGGGATATCTTTGACCGCAGAAAAAGTATTGAGCGCGCTGCTTTTGGTTTTACCGGGTGTCATTGGAATCTTGCTTGGAGTCCTGGGCATACTCCGTAAAGAAGCCAGGCGCGGCATAGCGATGCTTGGGGTTGTACTCAATACGCTGTTCGCGTTATCCCAAATTTTCGTGATTTCTTTTGCAGGATGATTCTGCGCTGCAAGCGCCGGTAACTATTCTCGACGATCTGAAGTCGCTGGACGAGGAGAGTGCGAAGATTTTGAGTAAAACTAAGTCGTTGCTTTAAAACCGCTGACCACGAAGGACACGAGGGAACCGAAGGAGAGATTTTATGAAAAGCACATACACCTTCGCCAGCGAAGATTGGGAAAAATAGTAGTCAGAAGATTTCTTTGGCATTACCCACGGGTTGTTTTTAAATGTGAGTTTTTACTGACAAAGGAAAGTATGTATTGCTGACCCCCGTAGGAAATTTCTGTGAAGAAGGTGGCCATCCTGACACGGAGACACAGAGAAAAACAATTAAAACTCTGTGACCCCGTGGTTCAAGCCTCTGGAAATTCCCAACCGTTCAATTTTCATCCCTGGCATGGAGGGCGTTTGAGGGGGAGGTGTTGTTGACGATACGTTCGCATACATCTTTTAGGAAGGGCTGGAAGGCTCCGTTGTTTACCTGTCTGTTTCCTTGTGTACCCGCCCTACGCCACCTGCGGTGTGCCACTCTTCTTGGGGAACGGCGGCGGAAAAATTCCTTCAAACTCATCGCGCGAAAGCGTTTCCACTTCGAGCAGTTTCTGCGCGACCGCATCGAGTTCCCTGCGATATTTGATGAGCAGCTTCTTTGTCATCTTGTAAGACTCGTCCACGAGTTTGCGGACTTCGGAGTCAATCTTTTCGGCAATTGCCTCGGAATAATCGCGTTGTTCTGAAATCTCGCGCCCCAGGAAAATCAATTCCTCTTTCTGACCGTAGGTCATCAAGCCCATTTCATTGGACATGCCCATGCGTGTCACCATCATGCGCGCCATCTGGGTGACGCGCTCGATGTCGCTTGAGGCGCCTGATGTAATATCGTCGAAAACGAGTTCCTCAGCGACGCGTCCGCCAAGCAGGCCGATGAGCGCGGCGGTCATCTTCTTGCGCGAGGTGAGGATGCGGTCATCTTCGGGGCGATACCACGTAAGTCCGCCAGCCTGTCCGCGGCCGACAATGGTGATCTTTTGAACGGGATCCGCTTCGGGGATGGCATTCATTGCCACCGCATGACCAGCCTCATGGTAGGCGATGATGCGTTTCTCTTCGTCCGAAATCAAACGGGACTTTCGCTCCGGTCCCATGACGACGCGTTCAATCGCCTCTTCGAGATCAGTCTGTCCGATTGACTTCTTGTTACGGCGCGCCGCCAGGATCGCGCCTTCATTAACAAGGTTTTCCAGGTCAGCGCCCACAAAACCGGGTGTGCCGCGCGCCAGTGTACCGAGATCAACAGCCGGTTCCAATGGCTTGCCCTTGACATGAACTTTCAAAATTGCCTCGCGGCCCTTCATATCGGGACGATCCAAAGTTACGCGGCGGTCAAAACGACCGGGACGCAAAAGCGCGGGGTCGAGAATATCGGGACGGTTGGTCGCGGCGATAATGATCACATTCGTATCCGTATCGAAGCCGTCCATTTCAACGAGCATCTGGTTGAGGGTTTGCTCGCGCTCGTCGTGTGAACCGCCGAGACCCGCCCCGCGCTGACGGCCAACCGCATCAATTTCATCCACAAAGACGATACAGGGGGAATGGCGTTTGGCTTGATCGAACAAGTCGCGCACGCGGCTGGCGCCCACACCCACGAACATTTCCACAAATTCGGAACCAGAGATCGAGAAGAACGGAACACCCGCTTCGCCTGAGACCGCTTTTGCGAGAAGCGTCTTGCCCGTACCGGGAGGACCGACAAGCAGAACGCCCTTGGGAATGCGCGCGCCGAGTTGGATGAACTTTTGCGGTTCCTTGAGGAACTCAACGATTTCCGCCAACTCCTGTTTGGATTCCTCAATGCCAGCCACGTCTTGAAATGTGACTGTCGGGTGCTCGCCGCTGAACATGCGCGCGCGGGATTTGCCAAACGACATTGCCGCGTTATTCGACCCCTGCGCCTGACGGAAGATGAACCACAACACGCCTGCCATAAAGATCACAGGGAGAATATAAAGCGCGCCGCTGAGAACGCCTGCCCACTGGGATGGCGCTTGTACTTCTATGGATATATTCTCTGAAGTAAGTTGTTCAGGCTTTACCCCGAGAGCCAGCAACTGTTCCACCAGGGTCGAATTTGTTTCCTTATATGCCTCCAACCCGGTTTTTGTTTGGGCTTCACCGCCAGACTTATAAATAACGCGCAAGCCGTTACCATCTTCGATGACCACGCGCGCCACCTTGCCCGCTTTTATGTCGCCTGCGACTTTATTGATCGTCAGCGACTCCTGAGTGGTTGACTCGCGATTGACAGCCATGACAACCATGGCTACAGCCGCGACGATCAATAAGAAGGTTACAACAAATGACTGATTTCTAGGATTCACTGTGCCTCCAAATGATAATACCAGCCGAGATTATACCAACAGGAAGGACTCAGGAATAGTCCATCGGAAAACTTAATATAATTCTCTAATACGAAATTTGCCACAAAAGGTCAGGGTCTGGATGAGGAAAATCGCCCCGCTCTTACTCAGTGCAGGGCAGAAAGCGCCCCGTAGGTCACGCTTGAACCGTGACCTCGTCTAACGGCATACCCTGGCAAATCCCGGAGGAGCAGGAATTTCTGCACCAGTCTGAAAGGATGTAAAATATGTGAGAAAGACCCATGAATCTCGACGATCAACTCTCCCAGTTTATCCACCCCTCCCGCGTCCTAACCTCTTACCTACACCGCATCGCGTACGCCAACGACGCATCTTATTTTCGACTCGTGCCGCAAGCAGTAGTTCAGCCTAATTCAACCGGGGAAATTCAATCGCTTTTCAAATTCACACAACAAAACAAAATCCCCATGACCTTCCGCGCGGCAGGAACGAGTCTTTCGGGTCAGGCTGTAACCGATGGCATTCTCGTGGATATTTCCAAACATTGGGGAAATTACAGCGTGGAAGAGAATGGCAACCTGATTCGCTTTCAACCTGGCATTGTAGGTGGATTCATCACCAACGTACTCAAGCACTATGGCCGCCGCATTGGACCCGACCCCGCCTCCATTGACGCCTGCATGATGGGCGGAATCCTTGCCAACAACTCCAGCGGAATGTGTTGTGGTGTGACAGAGAATTCCTATCGCACGATTCACTCGATGACTATTATTCTTCCAAATGGATTCACTCTCGACACCGCCGCGCCAAATGCAAATAAAATCTTCGAGAATGAACAACCTCATATTGCCAAGGGGTTAATCGAACTTAAGAAACGAATACTCTCAACCTCAGAAGAATTTAACCACGAAGAGCGCAAAGCCCGCGAAGAAAATCTAAACCTTAGCGACCTTGGCGGGCTTCGCGGTTCAGAAAAAGAAACTCTCGCAGAAAGAATTCACCGCCGTTATCAGATGAAAAACACGAATGGCTATCTCCTCAACGCATTCCTCGATTTCGACACGCCGCTTGACATCCTCACTCACATCATGATTGGTTCTGAAGGCACATTGGGATTTATTGCCGAAGCTGTGCTTCACACACTGCCTGATTATCCACGGCGTTATACAGGTCAACTTTATTTCAAGAATATTCAAGACGCCGCAGGTGCCATCGCACCCATCAAAGATTCAGGCGCGCGTGCGGCAGAAATCATGGACAGGGCATCGCTCCGTTCTGTTGAAAACCATCCCGATGTGCCCGCGATTTTGCGTCAACTGCCAGAGGGCGCGGCGGCGATTTTAGTGGAGTATCAGGCTCAAGATGTTGAATCAATTAACAGGTTTAAAAAAGAAGCGGGGCAAGTCATCAAGAGAATTAAACTTTTGCATGATCCAGAATTCACCGATGATCCAATCGCGCAAGCCGCTTTGTGGAAAACGCGTAAAGGCATCATCCCATCCATCGGCGCAATGCGTTCTCCAGGGAGCGTCTGCATCAACGAAGATGTTGCCTTTCCCGTTCATCGCCTCGCCGACGCGGTGACCGACCTCCAGCATCTCTTCGCAGATTTTGGTTATCAAGATGGCGTTGTGTTCGGTCACGCAAAAGATGGCAACCTGCACTTCCTCATCAACCAGGCTTTCAACACAGACACAGACACGCATCACTTCGACGGCTTCATCCGCGCGATGGTAAAACTTGTCAGCGGCAAATATGACGGCGCGCTCAAAGCCGAGCATGGCACGGGTCGCAACATGGCGCCGTTCGTCGAAACCGAATGGGGCGCGGAGGCATACGCCATTATGCGCGACCTCAAGTCTTTGTTCGACCCCGATAACATGCTCAACCCTGGTGTGATGATCAATGCCGACCCACAAACACACGTCATGCATCTCAAATCTATGTCGCTCGTCTCGCCCGAAGTGGACAAATGTATCGAATGTGGATTCTGCGAATCGAAATGTCCATCACGCCGCCTGACCTTGACTCCGCGCCAACGGATTGTCGTCCAACGCGAGATTTCCCGTTTGAAGGCGTTCGGCTCATACTCGCCCGAGCTTGTTTCCGCCATAGACGATTTTTCCTACGCTGGAATAGACACCTGCGCCGTGGACGGACTTTGCGCGACCGCCTGTCCCGTCAACATCAACACAGGCGACCTGACCAGACGCCTGCGCGCGGAGGCAGTCAGTCCGCGCGGCGAACAGATCGCCAGCTGGCTTGCCGATCACTTTTCGTTGACCGAATCAGCTCTTGGTGTTGGCGTTCGTTTAGGACATCTTGCAGAATCCATGATTGGCGCAAGAGGAGTCACATCCATTACTCAATTTGCCGAGCAGGTGACAGGGGTAACTTTACCCAAATGGAACGCATACATTCCATTCCCCTCCCCCGTTCGCGCTGAGCGGAGCGCCAGCGAAGTCGAAGCGGGGAGAAGAAAGGGTGAGGGTCAAAAAGAATTCATCTACTTTCCGTCCTGCATCTCGCGGCAATTGGGTCAACCCAAAGGTGACAGTCACCTTGAAGATGACTGTCGCTTATCGTTAGCCGAAACCATCATCACCATTTCCAGCCGCGCGCATATTAATTTGCATATTCCGAGAAATGCATCTGGCACATGTTGCGGAATGCCGTTCAACTCGAAAGGTTATACTTCCGCATATCAGACGTCCCTGCACAAGACCATTGTCAAATTTTGGGAGTGGAGTGAAGACGGCAAATATCCCATCATCATGGACACCACGTCCTGCACGCACACCCTTCGCGCTTGCAGTGACGACCTCAAAAAAGAAGATAAAGAACTCTGGAAAAAGCTGACAATATTGGACAGCGTTGAATTTTTGCACGACTTTGTTTTACCCAAACTCAAAGTTCAACCCATTGATCAAGATGTTGTTTTGCATCCCAATTGCTCTGCCAGAAAACTTGGATTGGATGCAAAGATGCTGGCAATTGCAAAACATTGCGCGAAATCCGCAACTGTGCCGTTAAATCTGAGTTGCTGTGCCTTTGCAGGTGACCGCGGACTGCTCTTCCCTGAACTGACTCAATCCGCCACGGAAAAAGAGACTGCCGAAGTCAACGCACGGGACTATGGCGGATATTACTCCTCCAACATCCCCTGCGAAATCGGCATGTCCGAAGCGACGGGAAAGGATTACACTTCAATCGTATATTTGGTCGAGCGAGCATCGAGAACTTAATATGTGGAACGTCCCGCAGGGTCTCTAAAATCAAGTTTGCTTGCCGATCAAATGTCGCCACGGCGCCACAGCGACGCCTGCGGGATGGCACTAACATAAGAAGTTAAAATGAAAAAATCATTTGACATTGACCTGGCTTTGGAACTCATCAGCGATGCTGTTCGTCCGTTTCCGAAAGCGGCGATGTTTGAATTGGCTGAAGAAGGATTCAACTCGCCGTTCGAGCAACTGGTCGCATGCATGATTTCGATCCGCACGTACGACGAAGTAAGTTTGCCGACCGCGCGTCGATTGTTCGCGCGTGCCCGCACGCCTGCTGAGGTTAGCCAGCTTACAGTTGATGAGATCAATTCCTTAATCAGCACATCCACCTTCTATCAGCGCAAGGCGGAACAGATCCATGTGATTGCAAAGCGTATTATAGATGAGTATGATGGAAACCTGCCATGCGAAAGAGAGATACTACTCTCCTTTCCAGGAGTCGGTCCAAAGTGCGCCAATCTTGTTTTGGGCATTGCGTGCGGACAGCCATCCATCAGCGTGGACATTCACGTTCAGCGCGTCACAAATCGTTGGGGGTACGTGAAAGCCTCCACCCCCGAGAAAACGATGGCGGCTCTCGAAGCCAAACTCCCGCGGGAGCATTGGATTGATATCAATCGCCTGCTCGTGCCTTTTGGCAAACACATTTGCACGGGTGAGCGCCCGCACTGTTCGACCTGTCCTGTGCTGGATATGTGTCAACAGGTGGGAGTCAAGGAAAGACCCTAAGTGCGATAAGTATAGCATGTGAATCGGGCGCTTTATCCATACGGTTATAATCTGGGACATGGAAATGCTTACTCACACTCTGATGCTTTTTGTAGGCCTGCTGACCATTATCCTGACTCTTTTTTCGGCGCTTTCAACTTTCGTACTACCTCGCTCTGCGCGCAGTCAACTTAATCGTATTGTCTTCGGGCTGTTGCGTCGCGTCTTTAACTTCATATTGCATTTTGCCAAAACCTATCGACGGCGGGATGCCATCATGGCGTATTACGCGCCGATTGGGCTGATGCTTCTCCTGCCAACCTGGTATTTGCTGATCCTGCTTGGATATGCTGGGATCTATTGGGCTGTGGGTGTGGGAGATCTTTTTGCGGTCTTTCGTCTGAGCGGATCATCCCTCTTTACGCTCGGGTTCGATATCTCGAAAACTCCTTTGGTAGCTGCACTGGCGTTTACAGAAGCCATGATGGGATTGATGCTGGTCGGCTTGTTGATCGCATACCTCCCAACCATGTACGCTGCCTTTTCTCGACGCGAACAGGTCGTGAACATGCTGGAAGTGCGGGCAGGGAGTCCTCCTTCCGCCCTGGAGATGCTTCTTCGTTTCAATCGCATTCATGGATTGGAAAATCTCGCGGATTACTGGAAGACATGGGAATCCTGGTTTGCAGATATCGAAGAAAGCCATACCACGCTTCCCGCGCTGATTTTCTTCCGTTCACCGCGCGCTGAGATTTCGTGGGCCACAGCTGCGGGGGCGGTCCTCGACGCGGCCTCGATTACGCTTTCCGCGACCGAGATCCCGTACGAAGCGTCAGCCGCGCTGTGCATCCGTGCAGGATATCTTGCAATGCGGCGGATCGCCAATTACTTTGATATTCCCAATCCGCAGAATCCACACTATCCTGAGAATCCCATTTGTGTGGATCGGGAGGAATTCGATTCGGTGCTCGATCAACTTGCAGTTGCTGGGTTGCCTATGAAGGCGGATCGCGAACAAGCCTGGCGCGATTTTACCGGCTGGCGCGTCAATTACGACCGTGCCTTGATATTAATGTGTGGCCTGGTGATGGCTCCCTATGCCTCATGGTCCAGCGACCGTGCGCCGCAACTCAAATTGCCGCCTCTGTTTATTTTCAAAAAACAAAAGCTTCTCATGGAAGGAGAATGAAGCTGCCCATCATCACCCTTACGACTGACTTCGGAATCCGCGACGGTTTTGTGGGCACCATAAAGGGTGTTCTTTATGCAATTGCTCCAGGTTCAAAAATCGTGGATATTGTTGAAGTTATTTACCAAGAGTAGTATTTGCAAGGTGTTATATAATAGACGCATTCCAGCTTATGAGGAGACAATAGTGTCCGTTATCACCCTGATGACAGATTTCGGCATCAAAGATGGCAATGTAGGCGTGATGAAAGGAGTGATCTGGGGGATTTGCCCAACAGCGCAGATTTCTGATTTGAGTCATATGATTCAGGCGCAAAATATTCGCGAAGCGGCGTATGTCTTCGCGCGTTCAGTTCCCTACTTTCCGAAAGGGTCGATCCACGTTGTAGTTGTTGACCCGGGCGTCGGAACGCGACGACGTCCTATGGCTGCGCAGATTGGCGATTGGTTCTACGTTGGCCCTGATAACGGAACGATCACAGGCTTGCTCGAACGCGCGGAGCAGGCAGGCTGGCAAACTGAATTAGTTGAATTGAATAAAAGCAAATACTGGCTTCCAGATGTCAGTTATGTTTTTCACGGGCGCGATATTTTTTCGCCTGTCGCCGCGCATTTGGCGAATGGCGTTCTTCTGAATGAATTGGGAACATCCTTTACCAATCCTGTCCGCCTTGAACTGCCAAAGCCCGAAAAGACAAAGGATGGCTGGCGCGGCGAGGTGACCCATATTGATCATTTTGGTAACATCTCTTCCAATATTCGTGTGGAACAGCTTGGCGATGCTATGAAACAGCAGGAAAATATAATTGTGCGCCTGAACGGAATCGAAATCAACGGCATGGTCAACACATTTGGGGAGCGGTCCCCCGATGAATTAATTGCCTTGATCGGGAGCACAGGAAATCTGGGAATCGCTGTGGTGAATGGCAACGCCGCGGCAAAATTGGATGTTAAGCTTGGTAATGAAATCTTGGTAATAATGTAACTTGTTAGATTATTTAGGTGACATGATGCCCGAAGCCTCTCTGGTAATTGAAAATCTTTCATTCCAATATCGCACCCGTCCCGAACCGGCGATAGAAAATATTTCCTTTGAACTGAAGTCTGGCGAAATGATCCTGATTGCAGGTTCCAGCGGATGTGGCAAGACAACACTGGCGCGCTGTATCAACGGGTTGATCCCGCGTTCTTATCGGGGCAAGCGCGAAGGGAAGATTTTGCTTCATGGGAAAGATATCTCGGAGATGCAGATCGCTGGCGTGTCGCAAATCGTGGGGACTTTATTGCAAGATCCTGAACGCCAGATCGTTGCAAGCAATGTGTATAACGAAATCGCCTTCGGGCCTGAGAACCTAGGCTTGCCGCGTGATGAAATCCTTGCGCGTGTGGAAGACGCGCTGAAACGCTTGAAGATCGAATATCTGCGCGAGCGTGAGACGTTCAACCTTTCGGGCGGTGAAAAACAGAAAGTAGCTCTCGCGGGTTTGCTGGCGATGAACCCGTCCATTTTGTTGTTGGATGAGCCACTTGCTTCGCTTGACCCTGCCTCTGCCTATGAGGCATTGGACGTATTCCGCAGTCTGGCAGATGAAGGCAAGACTGTTGTATTGATCGAACATCGTGTGGAGGATGCGATTTTTGCAAAACCGGACCGCTTGCTCTACATGGAAGCTGGACAGGTTAAATATCTTGGTCCAATTGATAACCTGCCTACAGAGATCGATCATCATGAGGTCAAACTTCCCGCTGAATGGGTGGTGAAGCGCGTCCGTCAGATGGGGGAACGGGTCGAAAAAACCGAATCAACTCAAAGCGTAGAAAGCGATGCGTTGACTGGCGAAGCCGTATCGAAACGAGGCGAGCCGCTTGTCGTCTTCGAAAATGTGGATTTCCGTTACAGTGATGAAACTCCCCTTATTCTGGAAAATGTCAATCTTCAAATCCAGCGCGGTGATTTGGTCGGAATACTCGGTCCGAATGGCGCGGGCAAATCCACGCTGGTAAAACATGCCATTGGGTTATTGAAACCGACGAACGGACGTGTGCTTGTGGAGGGCAGGGATACGCGCAGTATGAGTGTTGCCCAAATTGCCCGCGTGCTTGGCTATGTGTTCCAAAGCCCGACGCATATGCTCTTCGCGCCGACCGTGCGTGAGGAGTTGGAGTTCGGACCCAAGAATTTGGACTTCAAAATAGATGTAATGCAAAAGACTGTGGTGGAGAGCGTTTCGACGGCCAATTTGAATGGTCTCGAAGAATATCCTCCGCTTGGGCTTTCGTTTGGCCAGCAAAAACGTACGACGATTGCCGCGGTGTTGGCGATGCAGTCGAAGATCATCATCCTGGACGAGCCAACAGCGGGGCAGGATTACGCAAACTACACTCACTTCATGGATGCGATGTGCAAGCCTGTGAACGGAACGCAATCGCTGGTTGCCGCAAACTTTGCCGCGACACTTTTTATTACACATGATCTCGATCTGGCGGTGACGTACGCGAATCGTGTTTTGTTGTTTGGAGATAAGCATGTGGTTGCAGATGGACGCCCTGAAGATGTGCTCAAGGATTTTGACCTACTGACGCGTTACCGCGTGCGACCAACTTCGCTCCTTCGCATGAACTTGAGCCTGTTGCCGCGTACTGGACAGTTTCTCACCGCCAATGCCTTGGTTGCGTATATATAGCTTATCGCGGTGAGCGGAGGGTGGGGGGCCGAGTAGCACATTTTGAATGTCGAAACCCAACCGGCCGTCGAAGCATGTTCCCTGATTGATGAAGATTGTTGTAGCCCGCGCGCTTTGTCTTTGCCCCCGGCTTCGTAGCTCGCTCCGCTCTGCGCGAAGATAAGACGATTTCCCTGCAACGATTAAACAGTTGCAGGGTTATCAAGAATAGGTCAGCTCGTTATTCAACATATTCAAAAGGAGAGAGAAAATGAACGACAAATCTACTTGGGAGTTTGGTACACGTCAGGTGGTTTATGGAGCCATCGGTGCGGCCCTGTATGGTGCATTTTCGTATGCGACCAATATCCTCTTCCCGCTGCCTGCGGCGGGTAACATCACCTTCCGCCCTGCGGTTGCAGTGTTGATCTTCTTCGGCGTTGCGTATGGTCCGATCGTTGGTTTGCTAGCGGGCTTTATTGGCAATACCATTGGCGATGGCATTTCAGGTTGGGGCTTCTATTGGAATTGGAGCCTTGGCAATGGCTTGATGGGTATGATACCTGGTTTGATCATGGTAGCCATTACTGATTTCAAAGCCCGTAATGACATCATAAAAGCCGTTGGCTGGGGCACGCTCGGCATCGCAGTAGGCATGTTGTTTGCCTCGTTGACAGAGATATTCGTCGGCGGCATTGACTTGAAAACGGCTCTGGTCGGATACTTCACACCCGCCTTTATTGGTAACCTGGTGGTGACTGTCATTCTCCTGCCAATCCTGATGATTGCTTTTGCCGGAGTCGCCGCGCGCAGAGGCCGCTAACATATGCTTGTAACCTGGAAATACCGCCCGCGTAACACCTTCATCCAAAGCTTGGACCCGCGCACCAGATTGATCTTCATGCTCTGCGTTATTTTAGGGCTGACCATCCCTGAGATCTGGGACTTTCGCATTGTCTTCCCGCTCTTCATCATTTCGCTGACCTTGTTTCTGATGGCACGCATTGAGTGGAAGGATATAAGGCAACCCCTGCTCTTCATTTTCATTCTGGTGTTCTTTATTGTTGGGTTGAACGGGTTACTCTCTGGACGCGGCGGTCCTTCCTCAGTACTGGACCCAAATTCACCGGTCCTGTTCAGTGTGCAATTTATGATCCCTGGCACCGATTGGGGGTGGTCGGTGCCAGTGACCGTTTCCAAAGCATGGTTTTCGATAACGCAAATAACCCGTATGCTTTGCATGGCGATCCTTGCCATTCCGATCCCATACACCATGGATCCCAATATTTATGGGACCTCCTTCAAACGCATGGGCGCCTCCGATAAAGTCTCTTTTACGATGGATCTGGCATTCCGCTTCCTGCCGACCTTTGCGCGTGATCTTGCCATCACTGTGGATGCGCAGCGCGCACGTGGGTATGAGGTGGACAAATTGAAGGGCGGTATTGTCGCAAAAATCCGCAGGCTCGCCCCTTTGATCATCCCCGTTACGATGCAGTCCACGGTAACAGGTGAAGAGGTCATCGACGCGATGGACTTGCGCGCCTTTGGCACGGCTCCCCGCACGTGGTTGAAGGATTTGAGATTCACCCCGCGCGATTATCTCCTTCTGGGTTTGGGCGTGGCAATCTTTATCGCTTGTTGTGTTTTGAAGTGGGGGTTTGGTATTGGCGGCTTCTTTGTGCCAGATTTCTTCTTAAACGCTCTGGTCGGGTAATCTGTCTTGAACGGGGTCACATTCAAAGGACTCCTCGCTGATAAATATGCCTACACAATGGGCCCAATCTTTGTCACCGTAACGATTCACGCCGTCATCGGAAGCGAAGATATCATTGATGCAATGGATCTGCGCGCCTTTGGCGTCGGTCCGCGCACATGGCTGGATGTGCTGACTCGCGATTTCAAAGACCGCGTGTTGATCTGGCTCGGCGCCGCGATATTGATCGCTTCTATTGCGCTTTCGTTATTTGGGTATGGAAAATTCTGGGTGCCCGAGGCGTTGATCCGTTTGGCTGGAGGATAAACCAATAACGATGGGATAGCAGTTCAACTGCCATCCCGTCTTGAGAAGACAGATCTATTATTGATTTTAGTTTTTATTACGTGACTACTGGTACATTTATGTAAACAATTAATCCAATGACAAGTGAGACGATGGCCAACAAGGAGAAGAATCCACGCATGTTACTCTCCTCCTTGTTCAAGGATGCCCAGGCTGCGAATGCCAGGCCAATCGCCATGATCGTCAGGACGAGTTGAAGTTGATCGCCGCGACCATTCCAGTTATTCGCAGTTTCGAAGCTGGCATCGGATTTGTCGAATAACTCATTGGCGCCTGCATACAGTTCATTTATGTATTGCTCGTCTATTGGGTATTCATCTCTGCCGTTTCGTTCAATGGCGCCAGCCAACAGTTCGGTAAAATTTCCCTCGTAATAGGCTGCGATTTCGGGGTTGGTATCCTGGTTGATATACCAGTTGTCGTAGTTACCATCGTCCTGAATCCAGGTTTGGTTGGATTCAAGATATAAAACGTTACCATCGTTCAGGTTTTTCATGCCTTCGATCTCAAATTGATTCTGATTCCCGTCCGCAAGTGCGCCCTGATAACTGGCTACGGCTGTTAAAACGCTCAGCAGCGCGATCAACAAGCCAAGCAGGATTTCGTTGCCAAGAAAACGAAAAACTTTCATGTTTGCTTCTCCATATATTTGATTTTCGCTTGATCACGAAGACCCTGCGTAGCGCGCAGAAGGTGTCTAACGCGCCTTTGGTCTAAATCGGCATTACACCTGCACTGACGGGCCGTGCCAAGCGAAAACGCCTCTTACTCTCTTTCGTGGATAGCCGTTTTTACTTTTTGTTTTATTGGCTTTGTCGACTATAAAGCTACGAAGAAAGCTTGCCGAATCATATTTATTTCCTTCAGCTTAACTTCTCTCACATCTCAAATCGTTGGGACAGAGTTGAGAACTGCTATCCGATTGTGTCACCCGCGGTAGATCTCCCCCGCTTCCACACGGAAGGGCAGGTTGTTCTGCGGCGAGGCAAAGATGCAGGTGGCATATTCGGTGAAGGCGCAGGGCGGGGTGTATGAATAATTGAAATCCAAAGTCACTTTGCCGCCATGCGCCGGCTCTGTATAACAGTATCTGCTGGGTGGGTAGGTTTCCTTCCCACTTGTCATGTCACGGAATTTGATAAAGAGTCTGTGGTCATCCATTTCAGTGGCGTCGAGTCTATAAGTGGCTCCCTCAAACTTGAAAGTGACAACTCCATGCAATTGATCTTCAACGGTGTCGCCAAACATATCTTCCTGCCCCGATATTTTGGGGATGGGGTAGGGCGCATAACGCGCAGCGATTCGGAAATGTTTATTAAGCGGGAACCACTTCAAGGGCGGCAGGGAGAAACGTTCCTCCCGTTTGTTATCCCAAATGCGGATGGCATATTTTCCCGCGTGCTCATGCAGAACCATCCGTATGTCGTTCCAAGTGATGAAGCTGGGCTTCGCCTCCTTGCTGGACTTGAGAATTGCTTTCTGCGCCAGCCGGCCATTGACCAGCGCCGGAACGCCTTCTGCCACCTGCAGGCGGGCGGTCTTGCCCTTTAATTCCACGATCCCGATAAAGGTTGGGGCGCGTTCCGGCAGGACGACTTCGCAGACTGTGTTTGAGCCAATCAGGTTCCTCCCTTCGTTTAACCAGAACAAGCCAGCGAGTGCCAGCCAGCCGTTCTCACCGACGCGATTATCGTATTTTTTCGCGCGCCATTGCAGAATGTCGTTTTCGTAGTCTTTGTTTGTCATTGGGAACGATTATACTTCCATAGAAAAATTCCGTGACGTTAAGTTTACCGCTCGGAAAGTTCCGAGGATGTCGAAGTGAGCGCGAATAAAAAGAGGAGACGCCCTGCAGCGTCTCCTCATGTATAGCAAACTGAAGTGAATATGTTGATTTATGGGGTGGGGGTGGAATTTGTGTTGATTCCCAGAAGCCGCGCCACTTCAAGTGTATAAAGGTCGTGTTCCTGCCGGGCGCGATTGATCCCATCGGTTAATGTTTCTGATTGCGCCCCGCCGATGAAGGCAAGCAGTGTCTTGATGGCGGTGTTCATATGGGCAAGTTGATAAGACTTCAAATTGGACAGGCAGGCGGGAATCTCCTGGTCTTCAGCCGCGCGGCGGATGCGTTGCATCTGTGAGATCGATTCCGGGACTTTCTCCTGTGAGAGGCCGGCCGCCAATTTGAATACATCATCAAACTCGCGCATAAGGTCGTTCACGGCCTTGATCGACGCGCTTATGTTTTCCGCTGAACATGGATCGGGCGTGGATGTAAGAGTTGCTGTTGGTCCAGTCGTCGAGTTTGCCTGAGCGAGGGGGGCATTTTGATTGCCGCAAGAAGTGAGCAATAGGACAAATATCGCAAGCCGCATAATGAAGTATCGATATCTCATGATTATCTCCCTGAAATGAAGTTGAGGGACGGTGGACACCGTCCCTCAATTGATAGAAGACCGGTGCTGACTTATTTTTGGACGAGAACGAAGGTACCTGTCTTTTCGGTGCTGATGATTCGGTAGAAGGCTTGCAGCGTTTGGGTCGGGACAATATGATAGAGTTCGTCCTTCGGGTCAGCCGACAAGATCCTGGAAAGATCCTCATCCTTTACGATCTGGCTTACATCAAGCCATTTGCCGTTGCCATCGCCGTCTTCGTCATCCCACAACAGGACAGCGAATTGATCTTGAGTATTGGCAGGGATGGGGAAGTCTAACTGGATGCCGGCTCCATCAGGTAGGGGCTTGACCTCCTGTTGGTTCAAAAACACAGGGACATTCAATCCTTTCACGAAGGAGTACCCGTCGGGGAGCGCGGCAGGCAGGGTATCCGCCTCAACTCCAGATATCAGTGACTGGTAATCACACAAATTGTAGAAAGTAACTTTGACTCCTGAAACGAGGAAAGTCGTCAAACAATCAAGATTTAGGAGACCGGCACCTGTGACGGGTATGCTCAGGCCGCCATTTCCCTGGGAGGATTGTGGATCGGACGGTGGCTGTGACACCGGTGTGAGATCAACGTGGACGGTAAAGGTAACGGGTTGAGCGGAATTGCCATGGGCATCAGTTGCATTGCATGTGACGACTGTATCTCCGACCGGGAAGAGCCCTCCTGAAGCAGGCGAGCAGGCAGCGAGGCCAGCGCCATCCACAGTGTCTGATGTGGCTGGGCTGGTATAAGTCACACTTGCGCCGGAACTGGATGTGGTTTCGATAGTGATGTCGGCATGACCTGCAATGACCGGTGCAGTGGTATCGACTACGTGAACAACAAAGGTGGTCGGGGTGGCTGCATTTCCATTTGAATCAGTGGCATTGCAGGTGACCGTCGTATTACCGAATGAGAAGAATGTTCCTGAGGCGGGCAAACAGTTGGCAACTCCCACGCCATCCACTGCATCAGTTGTGGACGGGCTGGTGTAAGTGGCGATGGCGCCGGCAGCGGATGTTGCCTCAACAGTCACATCCAGATGACCGTCAATCACCGGAGCAACAGTATCGATAACGTGAACAACAAAGGTTGTGGGAATAGCCGCATTGCCGTGTGCGTCGGTGGCGTTACACGTAACAGTTGTATTGCCCAGATTGAAGGTAGAGCCTGAAGGCGGCACACAGGTAGCGACACCTGGGCCATCCACTGCATCGGAGGTGCTTGGGCTGGTGTAGTTGACGATCGCGCCAGCAGGGGAAGTGGCCGCCACAAATACATCTGCATGGGCCGCAATTATTGGTGCTGTTGTATCTACAACATGAATAACAAATGAGGTTGGGATGGCTGAATTGTTATGTGCGTCTGTGGCATTGCAGGTGACAGTCGTATTGCCGAGAGCAAAGGTCGTTCCGGAAGCGGGTGAACAGGTTGCAGTTCCCGCGCCATCAACGATGTCAGATGTAGCCGGGCTGGTGTAATTGACGACCGCGCCTGCGGCTGATGTTGCCTCAGCAGTAATATCTCCGTGGGGCGCGATGACGGGCGCGGTGGTGTCCACGACATGAACAACAAATGTGGTGGATACGGCTGCATTGTTATGCGCGTCTGTGGCATCGCATGTGACAGTCGTATCGCCAAGAGCAAAGGTCGTTCCAGAAGCAGGCTGGCAGGTTGCAATGCCCGGGCCATCAACTGCATCGGATGTGGTGGGAATGCTGTAACTGACGACCGCGCCTGCGGCTGATGTTGCCTCAGCGGTAATATCCAGATGGGCAGCAATGACCGGCGCAGTAGTGTCCACGACATGAATAACAAATGTGGTGGGGATGGCTAAGTTGCCCTTTAAGTCTGTAGCAGTGCAGGTAATGGTGGTATTGCCGAGTGGGAAGGTGCCAGGACTAGGCAAGCAGGTAGCAACGCCCGCGCCATCCACTGCATCGGAAGTGGCTGGGCTGGTGTAATTGACGACCGCGCCTGCGGCTGATGTTGCCTCCGCAGTGATATCCGCATGAAATGCAATTACCGGGCCGGTAGTATCCTGTACAGTAACATTAAAATTGCCAAATGCAACATTGTCAGCATGATCTGTAGCACTGCAATTGACCATGGTCGTGCCCATCACAAAGTTGCTTCCAGATGCAGGTATGCAACTGAAACTCGGCGCTGCATCCAGATTGTCGGTGGCTGATGCTGAGTAGTTAACTGTTGCGCCAGATGAACTGGTCGCTTCCACGATCATGTCCGCTGGTAGATTGAGGGTTGGGTCGGTCTTATCGATATTGAATCCCGACTGTGTATCGGAAGCGGAGTTTCCGGCGAGATCCTGGCAGGTTCCCGTAGCGGATTGATTCGTTCCTTCCGTTGAAATCGTCTGGCTAATCGCTGCGCTTACCGGGCCTGAGAGACCATCTGTGCAGGACCAGTTGACGGTGACATCACTATTGATCCATCCGTTGGCATTGGGCGAGGGTGTGCTATTTACAAATGCGATGAGCGGGTTCGTTTTGTCTAGTTTGATGGTTAAGGGTATGGCAAGTGTAGTCAGCCCAGCATTATTGGTGCAAGAGCCATTGAATGCTGTTCCGGCAGTTTCGGCTGTCTGGAACTGGTTGGCGGTGCAAGTGACCGGGCTGCTGGTTGAATCTGTGCCAACGGTTTGAATGGTCACATCGCTGGTATACCAACCGTTATTTCCTGCTGTTCCTGCTATCACTGTAAGAACTGCAGTAGGACTAGTCTTGTCAATTTTTACCGTGACTGAATTCGAGCTTGAGAGGCCCGCGTTATTCGATGCGGAACAAGTAATACTCGTGCCAATGGTGTCTGAATTTAGATTGGCTGTAGTACAGCCAGTTGAAGATGCGATGCCGGATTCGCTATCAACCACAGTCCAACTTACCGTCACATTGCTGGTATACCAGCCATTGGACCCGACTGTGCCAGAGATGGTGGGCGTTATTACAGGCGCTGTATTGTCGAAAATGGTTGTATCATTGTAGCAACTACTGACACCTAAGGGAGGTGCACTATTGCTAGCGTTGCCAGTGCAAGTTGGATTGGATTGGATATATATCGTCGTGTTGGCAGGGTTCGCAACCTCAACCCCGTATTCCTGGTTGCCGGTAAATGTCCCGCCGATAATGATTACACTCGATCCAGAATTTCCATTAACAAAGACACCAGAGCCATCATTACCAGTCAGGCCGGCACCACCACTCGCGGTGCCATTGTTATTCGCAGTGACGTTGTTTAGAGTCACGACGTTGACATTATTAATAGTAATACCATCTCCATCGTTATTTTGGGCGATCACATTAGTTAGGGTAACAATAGGGGCGCTTAAAGTCGCTCCATCATAAGTATTGTTTCCATTCTGCCTGGATTCCTGGAAGGTGGTATCACTGATGGTAATCGACCCAGTTCCGGTTGTAGCGGAAAAGCCAATGCTTTGACCGTTGGTGGGAGGTGCTGCATTATTTCCATCGAATGTGCTGCCGTTTTGAACAGTGATATTTCCGGAGGCTGAGTTGATAAGCGCTGTGTTGAAATCGCCCGTTTGTTGGGCAACATCCACATTATCCAAAGTAATGTTGCCGGTTGTAGTGTAGATCGTGATGGCATTGCTGCTGGAGACTCCGCTGAAGGAGAAGTTATTCAGCGTGAGGTTGCCAATCCATGGATTCACAAGGCTACCAATTGTAATTGTGTTAGCAGCGAAATTCGTTTGGCCGGTAAATGTAGCGCTTGCGCCATTTGAGCCATTCCAGCCGCCTTGAAGAGTCAAATTAAAGTCATTAAGAGTGTTGAAGTCGGCGGCTCCCAGGCTCGCCGTTGTCAATGAGAATGATGCCCCCGGATTTGTTGTGAAATAAATAATGCCATTCTCATCATAAGTGGTGGTGTTATTGACCATGTCCGTGATCAACAAGTTGATACTGCCAAAGTTCGTTGTGCAACCCGCGCCGCCAGGCAGCACCCCGGCTGGACACCACATTGGATCGGTTTCAAGGATCGTATTTAAGGCTTCCTGCGAGGTGAGTGGAAGCGCCTCTCCGTTTTCATCCAGCACTACCAATTCGGTATTGTCAGGCGCCTGTGTGAGCAGATCAACAATGGGAGCCGGCTCAACGATGTCGGGAGTTTCCTCGACGACCACAGGCGCTTCCGTTGGAACCTGAGTAGCAATAACGGGAGGCTCCGTCGGTAATACTGCTGGCTCTGTTGCCTCGACGGGCGGCTCAGTTGGCTGAACTGGTGGCTCCGTTGGTTCAGCGGTCAAGGCGGGTTCAGGTGTTGGACCATCATCCGCCAAAGCGATATGTACGTTCATCAAAGTCAAACTGATGACCAAAAGAACAGATAAAAATGAGTTCAACAGACGATTCTTATTCAGCATGTGCTATTGCCTTCCATTATTAACGGCTTAACATTATTGTCATTTACCGCCACATGACGAATTTGAAAGGGGTATGTTACAAAAAGTACGATTACAGCAATTTTCCGGCAATATTTCGCGTTTTTTGATGAAATTACGCTGTATAGGGAAATTTTCGGGTACCTAACCAAGGAGGACGCAGGTGTTTGGTTTATCGAGAATACTGCCATAAACCTCAACGCCGAAGCATCCGTTATATGTGAAAGTGCCGCCTGTTCGCGATGATTGAATCTGTTTCATTTAGTCGACTCTCCCTTAGCCATAATCCAACCAAATCTTTAGAGTTTAATCCTCCGCGCCATACTTGATAATAAAAGCCTCGCGGACTTTGATCCACGAGGCTCAATCATTGGGAGAATATTACGCTGCCTTGTCAGCACGTAAGTCTTGTCATCGAACGTATACCTCCTGTGCGAGCGTGGATGCTCTTTATCTTCGTCAGTAAAAAGACCGGGACTTTCGCGCTGACTATTTCAATCCGGCCTCGCGCGCGCGAATGATGGCTTGCGCGCGGTCCGCAACCTGAAGTTTGCTGAGGATATTCGAAACGTAGTTGTAGACAGTCTTGGGACTTAGTGAGAGTTCGCGCGCAATGTCCGCGTTCGATCTTCCACGCGCGATGAGCCGCGATTGCGCGCAGGCTGGCGGTTATTGATTCAAATAATATTATTCCTGTTTCTTGGAACGGTCGTTTTTATCACTGCGAGTTTTCTTGGTTTCGACCCTGGAAGTGGATCATTTGCTTTTGTCTTGGAGCAGATACTCAACCTCGTAGTGTATACGGGCTCGGTATATATTGCCCGGCGGTGGCTGGATAGAAAATCCTTTGAAAGCCTGGGCCTGAGGCCGGATTTACGGTCTCTGATCGATGTTCTTACAGGCATCGGTGTTGCCTTTATACAAATGGGCCTTATCTTCCTGATAATGCTCGGACTCGGCTGGCTGACCTTTGAAGGATTTGCATGGGAGTTCGACCCAATCAACATGGTGATCATAAATGTTCTGACTTTCTGTGTAGCCTTCGTTTTCGTTGGTTGGAATGAGGAACTGTTCTCACGCGGTTATCACTTGCAGACCATCGCCAGTGGAATCAATTTATTCTGGGGCATGATCATTTCATCTGCCATATTCGGCTTTCTCCATCTCGCCAACCCAAATGCGACCTGGGTCAGCGCGGCGGGGATATTCTTTGCAGGAATACTTTTTGCATTTGCATATATTCGCACGAAACAACTCTGGCTCCCGATTGGATTGCACATCGGCTGGAATTTCTTCGAAGGCGTGGTCTTCGGATTCCCTGTCTCAGGTCTGGATATTTACGCGCTGACGCGAATTCAGGTCACGGGCCCCGAAATCTGGACAGGCGGCGCGTTTGGTCCCGAAGCGGGGTTGATTGTGTTGCCATCGCTATTGTTAGGCGCGGGGTTGATATATTGGTTTACACATAATCGTGAAACCACGAAATAATAGAATCAAAAGCCTCGCGGACCTTCATCCGCGAGGCTTTCTCATTGGCAGATGACACACTACTTCGTCAGGGTGTAAGTCACGTTATCGAAGGCAGTCCGGCGATGGTCACCTTAGCAGGGGGGCAACACTCTATGACGACACCTGGAAAGGCAATGTCTACAATGCGATGCTGCCCCCAGGATGTCGTGAGCCGCGCCAACCGATCCGAGCGGTCGCGGCTAATGAATGATATCCACCTCGCCTGTCTTAACCAATTCCAGACCAGCAGAGTAAGCCGGCACCGGAATCAAGTTCGTGCCGAAGATAGAGATGCTACCGGACGCCCCAGCATTCCGGGAGGTGCCTTTGGACTTGAAGTTGACCTCGAAGCCTGGCGTCTTGTCATGAATGTGATCCTTTGCACGGAAGGTGTCGCCGCCTCCCGTCCAATCCACGCCGACGGGCACTTGGAAGGAGTGGCCGGAGGAGTCGCAGCAGACCTCAAGGGTCGTGTTCAACGTGGCCGAGTTGAGCTTCTCATCAATCTGGAACTCATCGGCCGACAACGGGACTAAGCTGAAGCCGGAGAACAGCGATGTCTGCGTGCAGATGTCAAACTGGCTGCTCCACAGGATCAGCGTCGAAGCCACCACGGTGGGTTGACCCAGTCCGAACTTGCCGCTGCCATCATCGGCGAACACGAACACAAAGGTGCCGATACACCCCGACGAGTCGTAACTCTCGAAGAAGGCCCAGGCCGTATGGGTATTGAAGATGAAGTGAGAGGTCTCCGCTCCTGCGGCGTGTGCTGGCAGGGCTCCGAGCGTGAGGGCTAGGATAGCCAGTAACTTGATTACGGTATTCATTCTATACTCCTTATGTGATCAGGGCGCGATCTCAAACGAAATCGCACAATCAGCTAAGAGTTTGCTGGCGGATACAAATTACATCTTCAGACCTCCTTTCTATACAATCGCTTCCTGCCTAATTTCGTTTTTCTAGATACTTCATATTCAGGACTTTCTTGTCAGCGGCAGAGATTCGTTCCGCCGCTGACCGCTTGCTGGATGCTCGGACTTACTTTTTCGGAGGAGGTGCTCCGTGAATCTCTATTCGCCAAACCATTCACTCAGTTGAAATTTGTTGAAGCGGGCTGAAGTTTGAACTCACCAGCTGTTGCCATCAAGATGAGGCGTTCAACTTTATCGGGATGCTTCACAGCGTATTCTGTGGCAATTGCCCCGCCATACGAATGACCAACTAACACAAAATTACCTTTGACTCTTAATAGAGTCAGCGCGGTTTCTAAATCCTCGATAAGTTGAGGCATGTCATAGCCAGTGCTCGGCTTGTCGGAGAGTCCATGCCCGCGCAAATCCAGCGCAATGACGCGATTCTCAAGCGAGAACTTTTGCAACTGGTAATGCCACTGTTCAGCCTGTCCCCCAAACCCGTGAATAAAAACAAACGTCCGCTGGGGGAGATCGGGCGAAATGTCAATCGCCGAAAGCCTAACCAGCGGATTTGCCGAAACGCGCACTTCATGACGATAGAGGTCGAGATCGATGTCCATGAAGAGAGTTTACATGAGACAAAGAGGGATGTCAATTTATGAAAAACAAAGCATGCGCCAGATTTCTCTGGCGCAGGATGAGGTGCACGCACCGAGTAGAAAGATACCAATATCAAATACAGCTCATAGCGATGCCGGGACCGCATGGGCAGCCCGGCCTGCCTCGAAATCACAACCAGGGAAGTTGGATGAGATTTCATATCATCGAAGTGCCCTCTTCTCTTAAAGAGGGCGCTTCGATGGTTTTATGTAGTCACTTTTGCAGCAAGGCGGCGTGGGTTTCGCCGGAAGATGTCTGGGTCCAGCCAAGGATCTGCCCAAGGTCGTTGATGGCAAGGACGCCCAACATTCCCGAAGTAGCCAGATCGGTCATTGTTCCATTCTGCCAGAAGAAGGCATGCTCTTCCCCAGAAGCGGTAATACTACCACCAATTATCTGTCCGCGCGCATTATTATCTGCAGGGGAGTGGCTAAAAGAATGGGCTAAAATAGAGCGATGAAAAGATGTCCACATT
>CAZIYY010000015.1:0-22467 GCA_964543585.1 uncultured Anaerolinea sp.
CAACGGGATACGTCATTGGCTCCATCCCCGCCTTTGGCTGCCAGCCAAAGGCGGGGATGGAGCCAATGACGTATCCCGTTGTTTCTTTCACTACATCCGTTGATGCCATTTGAATGTTGCGCGAGCCAATCGCTTTTTTGAGATGTCCCGAAATCGCGTTTTGATCGCCGCCAAGCATGACGAGCGCTCGTTCGCCAGTATCCACCTGAAAGATCAAGGTCTTCACCGCCTGTCTTTCGGAAAACCCTAATGCCCGCGCGACGTTTGCCGCGCCCTTTTCCGTTTCCGGTGAAAAGCTGCACGCTTCGTACGGAATGTTTCGTTCATCAAGATAAATGTGGGGAGGGAGTTTCATTTTTCGAAAATTTCCTTTGCCCATTTTTCGTGGGCGTTTACATCGTAACCAAAACCCGCCGCCATGAACAGATCGCGCCAATCCATGCGAGCCTCATCAATTGCCTCAAGGAGATATTGCAGGTTGCCTCCGCTCTGTTTGATGGCGGCAAAGCGGATGCGTTCCATGCCATATTCGTCATGGTGTTCGCAAAAAGGCAGGTTGTCCCCGCATTCGTCCTCCAGCCATTGTACGGCTTCAGCGACTCGTTTCGGACCAAAGACTTTTTCAACCAATTGCCTTGTGCGCGGACTGAGTTTGGGCGGCATGGACTCATCTCAAAATAAATCCATCTCTAAGCGGATCATTTGGATTGATCCACAGCTCGTTGCGACCAACAATGTGCGCTTCACCCGTGACCTCGGAGATGATCGCCGGATACGGACCGAACGTCGTCTCTTCGACCACTTTGCCCGTGAACCTGGTTCCAATAATACTCTCGATCACGATGGGCTGATTCATTTCGATCTCCCCGCGCCGATAATGGATCGCCAATCGCCCGCTGACGCCTGTGCCGGTGGGACTCCGATCCACTTCGCCCTCCGCGAAGATGCACACGTTCTGGCTGTGCGAACCCTCCTGTGTTGGCGCGCCGACAAAAATTGTCCCATATAGAAAACCCAAATCCTCTTCGAAGGGATGCACGATGCGTTTATTTTTCATCACAGCGTTTTTGATTGCCATACCTTTTTCAATGAGCAGCCGATAATCTCGCGGCGAGCACGTGACACCGACATCGGCTGCGTTGACATAGGCATAGAACGCGCCGCCGAACGCCAAATCGTAGCGCACGATTCCAAGACCAGGCACATCTACAATTTCATCCAGCGCGGCGGCGAAGGATGGAACGTTGTGGAACGAGACGCTCTTCACGCGGTCATTTTCAACGTGGGCATACGCAGTGATCAATCCAGCGGGGCTGTCAATCTTAATTGTTGTGGTCGGAGAGACCATCGGCGTCATGCCCGTTTCAAGCAGGACCGTTGCGATACCAATGATGCCGTGTCCGCACATGGTGCTAAAGCCTTCGTTGTGGATGAACAGGATTCCGAAATCAGCATCGGGCGTTACGGGCGGCGTAAGGATACAGCCATACATGTCGGCGTGCCCGCGCGGTTCCCACATCAATGCGGTGCGAAGGTTGTCGTAATGTTCTTTCGCAAAGCGCCTGCGTTCGAGGATCGTGTTTCCCTTCAATTCAGGGAAGCCATTCACAATCACGCGGAAGGGTTCGCCTCCTGTGTGTGCATCGATGGCTGTGATTTTGAGCCAGTCTGAGGGCGGGGTGAATTTCAATGCAGATTCAAATTTGAGCGTACTTATTTTTCTTTACCAAAGTAGTGACTATTTAAGTCGTCACTACCAACCTTCCATGATCGTCAATTTCAATTTGATCACCCGTTCGCAGTTGCATGAAATCTGATTCTGAAATCGCGACCAGCGGTAACGGCTGTGAATATAGTTCATCCGCGACAATGGATGCGAGTGCGAAGAAAAAGTCAGTTGAAGTCGTGATGATCGCGACGGGCGCCGTCTGCGCACGAATGGCTTCGAGTAAAACAGCAGTGGTTGTGGATGATCCGCGCGTGAATGGAACGGCAAGTATTTTTCCACTTGCATTTGACCCCGAAAGCGGATGCCTGCGGTCGGTGATCTCACCGCTTTTCCAGTCGTAGCCGCCCCAGAAGGAAAGCGGTTCACTGCTCACGAGCGCGATGCCTTTTGCAGAACCTCGAATGATTGGCTTGCCTGAGATAATCAGTTTTCCCATAAAGTTTCATCTCGAACGATCCTGCCTTCAATGGCTGAATTAACACAATCCTTCAAACTTCCGAACGAGATTTTTCTTACGAGCAAGCCAGGCGCGTAATATGCGAACTTCGCCGAGTTGGTCATTAGGTATTGCATCTCGGGTGGCAGCATCGGAGTAGTGAGGATGCAGGTATCCACAGTAAGTTGCGCGCCAAAGGATTCGAGCGGATCGAGAAAGCCCGCCTGCCTTGCAAGTTGAGTCATGGCTCGGCTGGATGTCACCAAAAATTTTACGTTCCGGTGTTTTTGTTTTCCCGCAACCAGCGGAGAAAGCCTTTTGAATTCCGCCAGCGAAAAATGCGGACTGCCCAGCACAACGATGTCCAATTTTTCGCTGTCCGTGTGTGTCAGTTCGCGGCGGGATTCGCGCAACATGTCCATTGTCACTTTGATTGTCTCTTGCGGCTGTTTGCCTTGAAATGCGGATTCAAGCGTCGGCGCTTCGGGGGTGACGCCGATCATGTGGAATAACGCCACCGCGCCCGACGAGGCAGCAGCCGCGCCCAACGCCTTGAGTTGATCTTCACTTGGAACTATACACATTCCGTCCAAAACAGGAATCCTGTCGAGCGATGTCTTGCCGATAAAATGACCGAGCACGGGATAAAAATCATCGCTGAGTTGAAGGGTTTCTGAAATTTCATTTAGCTGGAAAAGCAAATTGCCTGCGCGGTTTTCTGTGAGGTGCAATCCAATTGCTGGCGCGCGGCCCGTGATGGCGCAACAAATGTCGAATAAGTCGGGATAACGTTCGGTGCGCGCGCCCAACACCGAGTTGGCGAACACAATTGCATTCGACTCTCCCCACGCAATCTGTTGACCGAACGAGGGCTTCATCTCGGTTTGATAGGGCGCGCACGTCCAGGTTGGAATCGTCCCCATGCTTTGATATGCGACCATTTGACGATGCGCCTGCCTCGCCCATTCTGAAGGCACAGCCCATTCCTGCCAGTGATGTTCATCGAGTCCGCTGACGTTGAGCGTGGTTGGCACGGAAACCTTGGCGCCCAAACTCGCGAGGCGTTCCGCGAATTCGAGCCCCGCGTCGCCGATATACACCGTACTGTCAATGTGCGCGCCGCTGATGTCAATCAATTCTTTCGCGTTTGCAACTTCCGCCATGCGAACGAGAATGGACATCGCCATTTTAGTCGCGGCTCCGTGACTGCCGCGCCGCATTTCTTGATCTTTGTTAGTTAGTAGAAGAGTCATTGTTGAATGTCGGATAAATTCAAACCTATAGTCTCGAGGGAGTCGCTGTCGGGGATGGTGGCTTGAGCATTGAAACAGCGGCTGGACATCGGAGCGTTGTGGGTTATTGCAAACTGCGGACTTCGAAGTAGTCGAACAAAGCGGGGATAACGCCCGAGGTGTTCTGACCAGCCACAAGTCCGATTTGAAGTGGGTTCATTTGACTCACAGTCCCGCCGCGCAGAGTCCATTCGCTCCCATCCGCGCTGGTTTGGAATGTGTACGTATCATCTTGTCGAATGAGGCGCAGGTAAATTTCGCTTTCCGTGTAAGCGGCGGCGAAGTTGGGCGTTACAAAACTTCCTTCGTGGTAGTAGTCAACATACAGTCCGTCACCGACACATACAGTAGGAATGTCACAAAAGGCGCGGCCCGCCTGAATAAGATTTGGTGGGGATTCGTAGATGATAAGCCCGGCAAATTGGAAGTCCGCAGTTGGGCGGAACGTGAGTTTGGTTTCGATCTGGAAATCCCCAGACGGCGCCGCGCGCAAAAGCAAATTCGTGATTGTCTCGTTGTTGACATGTCCCGCGCCTACGTTGATTTGCAGCGAGCCCGGGACAACAGTGAGACTCCAGTTGCTGGCATCTTCATGGAGCCATCCCCAGCCATCTCCAAGTTTGTTATCGAAATCATCGCGAAAATAATTTGGATCGGGAACTGGTTCGGTTGGTGGAATCTGTGTGGGTTGCTGCGCGGGTGGGATGGTGGTTGCCTGGATTGCAGGCGGTTGTGACAGCCTCCCACATGCGAGGATGAGGAGGGCGGACGCGAGGGCGACGTATTTCGGTTTCATCTTGTCACTCCTTATATCGTTTGATTATAAGATATTATGTTCTCGATAGAGTTACGGATGGGCGGAGGAAAATACGATTGTGATCACTCCTGACGAACGCTTATATCTCGACCCCATTTCCCAAAACAAAATCCACATGCATCCACGCGCCGAGCGTGGATTTTTGTCCTGCCCCTTTCAATCCCAGGTTTTGCGCAAGCGGATGGCTGGCCAAGGATGTGATATTCAACGTGTAGGGCTTAAGGAATATGCCACCTTCGAAAAATGTTTCAACTTTCAGCGGCGCCTCGATGAGTCTCTGGTAACAAGCCTTGTGCGTATTTTGCGCGTCGCGGAATTGCTTGAGAAAGACAAGCGGAATATGATCGTTGATGAAGCGCGCGGCGAATTCGACCAGGCCGCCTCCCAGGTTGGTGCGGATATTCTTGAACAACTCTTCCGCCATACTACTTTTTATGGAATCGCGGTCGCTGGGTTGAGTTAGGTCAGTCGCTGAAGAAGCGCTCAATTCAAGCAGACGCTCTCTTTGCGCAATGGAGTCTGCGCCAAACTGTTTGAACCCAAGCACATCAGCTGTAAATTCAGGTTTTTGAATCTGCCCGGGCTTTTGGAATTGCGCCGCCAGTTTATTGAAGCCAAATACCTCGCGGCCGGTCGCAATGGCGTTGCCTTCGTCCACAAGCAGATAAGGGAGAAACCATGCGAGGTGATGCGGCGCGTAGCCGGATTGAGTCTTTTGCATGGCAACTGTCAACACCCAAAAACCGACTTCAGTTTCGGGGATAAGTCCCACCTGCGCGTCACGCTCATCCCGCGACGAGACGAGCATATCCGCGAAGACTAGCATCACACTTGAGGTCATTGGAACATATTTATATGGAAACGACTCGGAAACGTTCAACGTTTGATCGCAGAGAGTCGTCAGGCTTTCCGTATCCGCGTTAAATAAAAAAGCCGCGAGGCGCGCATCCTTTTGCAAATAGGGTCCACGAAAAGCGGGAAAGCCAAGTCCGTTATCCGCATAATCGGGAAGTGTACGCGTTGCGTCAGAAGTGGGCGCAACGCGGTTCGTGACTCCGAGATAATACGAGAGCGCAGAAATACCGAATGCGCCGCCCGCCAATTTTAGAAAAGACCTGCGCCCCACATCTTTATTCATCATATTCTCCTCATCTGATATGGCGAAGGCTTGCTGGGAGCATCCTTACGCCCGCGAGTGCGTCGCACCACAGGGACAGCTGAATCCGTTTAAGCGCAGAAATGTCGTCGCTTAGATTCGTCTCGTCTAACTGGTGCGACGCACCCTCAGCGATATTGTGCTGGGCGACATGATCAATCCCTTTCTGGGAAAAGTACCGACCAGGAGAGTTTATCACCTGCCAGCAGACCCAAATCTTGGTGCGTGGGTTTTTCACAGGGTTGCGTATCAAAAGCATTTGCGACTTCTTTGGCGGCAGGAGAGAAGTATGCTGTCACTTCACAATGCAGGCGACCCTCTGATTCTTGTCGCGTGAAGACAGCCATATTGATCGGCTTTCCTGCGGCGACAAACAATTGCTGAAAGACTTCCTCAATTTCATCTGAAGGCATACTTGCCATGATCGCATCCCCGAGTTCTTTTGAATACCAGGTATCCATCCTATTTTTGCCTCACAATAATTCTAAAGGTTATTTCAGCTTTCATAACTCAACTTTAGATGCCTTATCGAAAATATTTTCAGTTCTTGGCGACACTCGTACTTTTCACTCTGTAATGGATTTCAGATATAGATCTTCAACTTTCTTTCTTGCCCAAGAAGTTTGACGTAAAAATTTCAAGCTGGATTTGATGCTGGGATTTTCGTTAAAGCATTTGATGGGGATGCGGCTCCCCAGTTCAGCCCAGCCGTGTTGCTTAACAAGTTGAGTGAGTATCATTTCAAGTGTAATCCCGTGTAAGGGATTGTTGGGTTGAATGCTTGTCATGATAACGTAAATTTCCTATCCAGCACGGACTAACTTCACCCACTGCTCGTTAACATCCAGACTCTCAACCCTCCAGCCAGCATTTGACCATGAGCGTGCATTGACATGGTTGCCTTCTTTCTCATGATCCCACCATGCCCGGGATTCATATGCGGACGATGGCAGTTTAGCATTCAATATTCCTTCGATCTGTTGAAAACGGAGCGTAACTTCTCTTTGGCTTTCAGGAAGCTCGCGCAAGTAATTCTCAAGAGGCGTATATTTGCCAGCCATACCTATTCCTTTCTTTACAGCGGAAAACTATCGCGTCAGGAATTTCCTGAACAGAAAGTAGGCTGCCAGTCCCGTTGGGATCAATGCAAGAACCCCGAACACGCCGATAAAGAGCAAAAGATCGCCACTTGCATACATCCCCGCCGAAGCCTGTACGGATGCATCCTGTGTATATAGCTGCCAGACATAAACAACTGTGCTGGCGATGAGACACGCCACCACATATCCGCCGATCACCAGTCCCAACTTTGCAAACCTGCTCACCTTTTACCTCCATTCATTTCAATACAGAAGTGAACACGGACGGTAGCAACGTCCGCCTACGGCGCAACTCCTCCCCCGTAGCGGACCGCAACTCCCGCAGCGACGCCAACCACATTTCGTAATTAGAGTTGATTATTACTCGTTTCATCCAAAATCTCCATTCTCCTTCCCCTAAATCCGCACTTTGGATTTGGGGGAAGGACGGGAAGGGGGTCACAACTCACCTTTGAAAGCTCTATCCAGCGTGGACATCGTTCTCATAGAGAAAAATATGAGGCAGAATATTTTACTTATCTTCCCATATCCATTCCTGAGATTTTAAGACCATCTGAATTTGTATAAAATCATGCTCTTGAAATTGTTGCCATTTCTTGTTGATGTCGCTTTCAATCGCGCCGAGATTACCTTCCTCATAGGCTGAAGCAGTAAGAAATTGGCGAACGTAAATTGTGTTCCACTTCCTGTTTAATGAGCGGAAAGGCGATCTAAAAGGTGTCTGACTATGAGCGATGTCGAACAATCTTTGTCGCGTTTCATTGGGCCCTGGTCCAATAATTAAATGTAGCGCTAATTTATTTGTCGAGTTCACAAATTCAAACAACAGCATGCGCCCAGTATGAGTCCATCCTTCTCCCTGCTTTAGAAGTGGAACTTCCCAATCCTTGACCGCAAAACGGATTCGAGACTTGGAACTGTCATCTAGGATCAATCCTTCCTCAGCTAGAACCAGCTTCTCTAATATTTCGCGGACGGCCCCTTGTTGATCAGGACGGTGTTCATAAATCAAATTAAGGGCGCGTTGATGTTTTCGATAGATTCTTCGGCAAAGTTCAGCAATCTCGGATTCGCTCATAATATGCCTCTTCAACATTTGAGTGTAATGAGTAAGTGCAACACGAACATCTGGGCCGAGAGTAGAGGAGCGCGTCTCGGTCAAATTTTCAAGTATTTCACAGACAGAAGAGTAATCAATCGCTAAATAATTATCGTCGGATGGTTGATCGCCATCAGCGGTCAGGAAAAGCCCGATAATATGCCAGTTTGGATAATGCTGATTTGTGATTTGCCAGTAGCGCTGGAGTTGTTCGCTGTGCTCGCCACTATCAATTTTGTTTTCTATAATAACTGCTAAACGATTGCGCTCGTCAACCAAGAGGATGTCAATATTTTGCCATTCTCGTAATACCATCAGTTCATTTAAATCCCAAGTATCCAAGTCAATTGGGGTGATTGGAAAAGATTGTTTTGGCGATGCGGCCAAGGCCTTTTGAACGAGCCGCTTGACGAATGTATCTCCTAAACCGTGATTCTCTGATGGGCTCAGTAAAAATGATAAGAAATTGGAATGCCGAACTTCGACGCGCTCTGCCCCCAAGGCCTCAAATAGATTAAATTGCTCTAGCAAAGACTCTAGTCGCTCTAAGTTCGGATTGTCTACCACAAAAGCCTCAAGTGCTTTTTTATCGGAATCTATGTTGTTCATACTTCACAACTCTCCCTTAAACGCCCCTTCCTGCGGTCGCAGCACGGATAGCATCCCCTTTGGGGACGACAACAACGTCCGCAAGCGCAACTCATCCTCCCAGCCAGCAGATTTGAGTTTCGGAAAAACGTAGGTTCGGCAGGTGTCGGATTCGTTCATAATTCCTTGCTGATGAATCAAGGATACAGCCAAAATCCCCTGCGCGCAAGTGACTTAACGTCCCAATGTCTTCTCAATTCTTTTATCCGGGACAAGCCACATCCCCGTAACAAATACGTAAATCGCGAGAGAAATGCCTGTGCTTATGAATGCAAAGATGATTGCCACTGTGTAGCAGGCAAGAGAAGCGATCTCTTTGATCTTCCTGCCCAGCGCGGTTGCCAGAAGCGAGTCGTTACCGTGGAGCGAAACAAGAGTCTGGGTGAGGATGTAATAGGCGAATCCGGACATCCACATCACCGCGCCATACAATGCAACGGGCAACTCAGCGAATTCATTTTCTCCCATCCAGCCGGTCACGAACGGGATGAGCGATAACCAAAACAGCAGGTGCAGGTTTGCCCAAAGGACCGATCCGTTCACGTGTTTCGCGGCTTGCAATAAATGATGATGGTTATTCCAATAGATGCCGAGAAAAACAAAACTAAGCACATAACTCAGGAATACAGATGTCAATCCAGTGAGCGCGGCAAAATCCGCGCCGTGCGGCGCTCTCAGTTCCAGCACCATGATAGTGATAAGGATGGCGATCACACCATCGCTAAAGGCTTCGAGTCGTCCCTTGCTCATGGGGACAAGGATAATCGAAAATCACGCGACCGCGCAAGAGTGTGAGATATGGATGCGTCGCACCACACAGACAGGCGAATCCGTTTGAGGGGCGCAACAATCGAAAATTCTCATCCCGTTAAAAACGGTGCGACGCATTCGCGAATCTCCGAATATCTTTCTTGACACGCGCCCTCCATAAGACTACAATTTTGCTGCTAATTCCCACAAATTATCATAACCATCACAAGGAGACAGACATGGCTTTTGAACTTCCAAAATTGGCATACGCATACGACGCGTTGGAACCGCACATTGACGCGCGCACGATGGAAATCCATCATACAAAACATCACAACACCTACATCACGAATCTAAACGGGGCTGTGGATAAGACTCCCGAACTGGCTGGTAAATCACTTGAAGCCTTGTTAGGCGACTTGAATGCAGTGCCTGAGGCGGTTCGCATGGTTGTCCGCAATCATGGCGGCGGCACTTACAATCACAACCTATTTTGGGAGGTGATGGGACCGAAAGCCGCCGGTGCTCCCAGTGGAGAGTTGGCTAAGGCGATTGATTCAGCCTTTGGGTCGTTTGACGCCTTCAAGGATGAGTTTACAAAATCTGCCACTACTCGTTTTGGGTCGGGCTGGGCGTGGCTTGTGAAAAAGGGCAGTGGGCTGGCTGTGGTTTCGACCGCGAATCAGGACAATCCGCTTTCCGATGGGATGACTCCAATTCTCGGCATTGATGTCTGGGAACATGCCTATTACCTGAACTACCAGAATCGCAGACCTGATTACATCACTGCCTGGTGGAACGTGGTCAACTGGAATGCAGTGGCTGAGAAGCATAAATAATCATGATTCACTGCGAGTGGCGCCTCGGCCCCACGAAGTCGGCCCCTCGCTGAAATAGGGAGATTGCTTCGGAAGCGCCCTTGCAACGACTTGCCTACTTGCCTAGAAAAAGAAGCAAGATATAATAGCAGCAACTAGCCAAATCACATTCCTATCAAGGAGATGTTCCATGACCCATATTATTACCAGTTTATGCGTTCGTGACCGCGGCTGTATTGACGTTTGCCCCGTCGAATGTATGATCCCTGGCCAGCCCATCAGCGAATGGCCCTGGATTTACATCGACCCCGATACGTGCATTGACTGCGGCGCGTGCGTCCCCGAATGTCCGTTTGCGGCGATCTTTCCCGAAGATGAGGTTCCTACGGCATACACAGCCAAAGGCGGCGAATATATTGTCAACGTGGGGCTGACCGGTCACTTCGAAGGCACCAATCATCATGGCGGGAAGATCGTGCTCGATAATGCCAGGCAACTGGAGGCCGGCGAAGTCCTCGACTTCACGCCTGATATCAAGCCCAACTACGACTTCTTCAAAGGCGGTCCCAGTTACGGCGCCAAAGATATTGACGACGGCATGTAAATCAGTGTCCATTTAGTTGTCCCGCAGACAAAGTGCGGGACAACTTGTTTTTACGGATTCATTGCGTCAACCAGCAATTCCTGCCCGATCCATTGAGCCAGCTTGGCGTTATCTTCCTCAAGCAATACAACGACAACCAGCGGCGTCGCCTGCCAGTTTGGCAGCGTGCCTCCGATAAACCAGGTTATGGGGGACTCATCGCTCTGAGCCTTACCGATGTGCGCCCAATAACTTTGACCATCCACAATCAGGGACTCTGCCGCCTCATCCGCCGCTGATGCCTCAACCGTTTCGAATGGCTTTCCCAACGCTGGAATCACCACCCAGCCCGCCTTGGGCGTCTTGACCGCCATCGCCATGCGTGGTGTGGGGATAAGTCCATGATTACTTAATGCCGCGCCTGCCAGCGCGACCTGTAACGGCGAAACATGCAAGTCAATTACTTCTGAATTTGATAAAGGTTCGGCAACCTGCATACGCAATTCGGGGGAGTGATGGAACCCAAATACATCATAAACGGTTTGTAATTCATTCTCGCTAGGCGATTGATTTCCATACAGCGCCTTCACAAACGGGTCGAGCAACGAACCGGTTGGGTAGAGTCCCTGCGCGGCGCGATTGATCAGGGGCTTTTCGGGATCCTTGCCAAGCTGCGACCCAATCTCGCTTAAGTCGTTCGGGTTAAACGTCGGTTGTGAAGACATGACGAATATTTCCCCGCTCGCCGCGTTTAGCAAAACGACCGCGCCATGGTGACCGAATATCAATTCGTCAGCGCGGTATTGAAGGTACAGGTCAATGCTCAAGCGCACGTCCAAGCCATCCGGCGACATGCCGTAAAGCAAGTGGTTCCACCAAATGGCCGAGGCGGGGTTGCCCTGTAAGCCTCGCAGGTAGTCGTCAAGCGATGCTTCAAGCCCTGCCTGCCCATAAATCGGATGGTTGTAGCCCGTTACGGAAGCGAGGTCGGGATATTTATAGACGCGGATATAACTGCCTATCTCTCCTTTTGTCGTATTGATGATGGCATTCGTCCGGTCGAGCAGCATCCCGCGCAGGACATAACGATCTTCGATAATGCGGCGGGGATTATCGGTGCGACTCAACAGGTCCGGACCGCGTATGACTGCCCACCAGCCGTTTGCCAGCGCGGCGGTAAATAATCCGAGTGAAAGGAATGCGCTGAGCGCCATATAAGGTTGTGAACTGCGAAGGGGCGCAGGTTCTTCGTCCAGGTGGTTGCTGATGAGAAGAAGAAAAAGCAACGCGATGAAGGAGGTTAGCAGCGACGATCCGCCATAGGAAATGAAAGGCAGTGTGACTCCGGTTAACGGCAGGAGACGCAGGTTGCCTCCCATGATCAACAACGCCTGGACGCCAATGTATGCGGTGATACCTGCGGCGAACAATCGGCGAAAAAGATCGGGCGCGCGCAGTGCCACGCGCAAGCCGCGGGAGAGGATCAAGCCGAAGAGCGCAATCAAGCCCACGGTCCCCATGAGACCCGTTTCTTCCGCGATCGCCGCGAAGATAAAATCTGACATGGCAACAGGCACAGCTGCGGGACTTCCCAATCCGGGTCCGCGTCCTTCAATGCCTCCGTTCGCGATCGCAAACAACGATTGAATGATTTGGTAAGAACCCCCGCTGGGATCATTCCATGGGTTGATCCATGAGTCGACGCGCGCCTGGACAATATCGACAAAGTAATAGCCGGCAACGCCAACCAACGCCAGAAAGACCACGCTCGCCAAGATCATCCGGCGGCGATTAGTTGCAAGGTAAATCACGATCGTATAAAGCGCAATGAAAATAGAGGCAGTGCCGAGATCGCGTTGAAAGTAAAGTAGCAGGATGGCAATACCGCTCAAAAGCAGCGTGGGGTAAAGAAGTGTAAACGCACCCAGTCGAACGGGCAGCCGGTCAGCGAGATACGCGGCAAGATATGCTACAAGCAAAAGTTTGAGAGGTTCAGAGGGCTGAAAGTAAAACTGACAGCAGCCAAGCCACAAATGGGGTCCATATCCGAGAGGGTTTGTTCCGAAAATAAGCGTAAGACCTGTGAGGATCAAGCCGCCAGTCAACAGGAGATATTTGTATTTGCGGATGGAATCGAGCGTAACGGGGAGGCGCAATCCAAGGAATAATACGATCAGGCTAATGCCCAGCCAAAGCGCCTGCCGCGCGCCAAAGTTCGAATCAAGACGCCAAACGGTGAGCAAGCCCCATCCGCTAAGGAGGGCGGCGGTGGGGAAAAGATATGGGTCGGCATCCGGCAGGCGCTTCGCGATCGAGCGCTGGGTGCGAAAGACCAAAACTCCCCACAGCGCGAGCGCGACCCATTGCGACCAGCGATAGTCAGCATTCCAGGCACGGACGCGCACAGCCGGAGAGAGAGTGATGATCAGCGTCTGTAGAACAAGGAAGCCCGCTGCTATTTTTAGCAGGTTGCCTTGAATGAATCTATTCATTGGTTATTTTCTTAGGGCTCTCATAAATATTTGTTGATCAACAGGTCCAGTTTCTGGCGTATCTCAGGCGGGATAACGTCCTTGCGCGTGATCAATGCCGAGGCGAGCGCGTGTCCGCAGTCACAATGCCGCTCGTGTTTCAGGTTGCGCGCCAGAATTCCAACCGCCTCCTGCGCCAGCGCCGTGTTCTTGTTGAGTGTTTGGATCACCATCTCAACAGTCACAGGCGCTTCGCTAACGTGCCAAACGTCATAATCCGTGACGTGCGCCATCGTGGCATAGCAGATTTCGGCCTCGCGCGCCAGAAACGCCTCGGGCGAGGCGGTCATCCCGATAATGGACATACCCCACGAACGATATACGCGCGACTCCGCTCTCGTCGAAAAGCGCGGACCTTCGATCGTGATGAACGTGCCGTTGCGATGCGCAACGCCTCCGGCCCTGCCGACGGCTGATTCCAATTGGTCGGAAAGGTCGGCGCAAAAAGGATCTGCGGCGCTGATGTGCGCGACCAACCCTCCGTCAAAGAATGAAAGCGTCCGCCCGTGTGTGTTGTCGTATATTTGATCGGGGATCACAATGTGACCCGGCGCGAATTCTTCCTTCAATGACCCGCAAGCGTTGACACTGATGATACGTTGCGTGCCAAGGGACTTCAACGCGTAGATGTTCGCGCGATAGGGAACCTCGCTCGGCGCAATGTGATGCCCGATCCCGTGACGCGCCAGAAATGCGACCCGTTCGCCTTCTAGTGTGCCGACTATGATCGGCGAGCTGGTCTGCCCAAAGGGTGTGTCAATGTTATATTCCCGCGTATCATTTAATCCTGGCATTTCATAAAGCCCGGAACCGCCGATGATCGCCAGAGTCGCATGTTCGGTCATATCGGATCTCCGATTCTAAATTGTTTTCGCGGCGGCGAATTTTTCGTCAACGTCCACGCGGATGTCGAAGAGCGTATTTCCGCATTTGAACTGGTCGCCGGTAGTCATGACCGCAGGCATATCCAACTTTTCGCGGTTGAGGAACGTTCCGTTTCGAGAGTTGAGGTCCTCCAGCCACCACTGTCCATGATGGTACGTGATACGGGCATGGTGCGCGGATAACGCCTCATCCATGACCGAGAGATCGCAATTTGTATCGCGGCCGATCACGACTTCGGTCTTGGAGAAGTAGCGCTGGCTTTCCCTGTTTCTTTCAAGTTTGACGTATATTGTGAGTCCCGGCTTTTTTTGCGTTGATAATCTGTTCCCCTGTTGTTTAAGTTCCTGCAAGAGAGTAAAAAGCGTCCACCCGAGAAACGCGTAAAGCGCTATTGCCAGGGCGAATCGCAAGGCAAGGACAACAGTCGCGATCATTTAGGAGGTTTTTCCTCCCTGAGTCTGAATTTAATACTGTCGGATTTAATATCCACCGTGTTTTGGTCAACTGTCGCTGTCGGTCTCTCGCTCGCGCCCGGTTCGGTTTCGCCGGATAATGTATCCGTATTGAGGCGGGGAGGCGGATTATCCTGCCCAAAGATCAGAGCCACTCCCGCCAGCGAAATAACGTCGCCTGGATATAGAACCGTCTGGCTGGTGCGCTGGCCATTTACAAATGTCCCGCCAGTTGAATTCAGGTCGAAAAGGACGAAGCGTCCTTTGATGGCGCGCAGTTGGGCGTGGTTTCGGGAAACACGCGGGTCATCAATCACCAGTTGATTCTCGAGCCTGCGCCCAATGTTGATTACCGTTTCTGAAAGTTGATGCACTTTGACGCCTTCTATGATCAGGAATGCGTTTTCGGGGATGTTATTACCCTCCCCAGGTTCTTCGTTGTAAAGCGACGTTTGCATTCCCTGCGTTTCCGCCACTGGCTCCAGTTTATGCGACGCAAGCACCCGCACTTCTTCAGCCGAATAGGCATCGTCTGTTGTAATGGTAATCGTAGGTTGTGTCGTAAATTTCAAGCCCGCGTCTTTGCCTGCAGTGGCGATAATATTTCTTAGCGCTTCAATGGTACGCTGGTCCTTCCACATCGGGGATGTGTCGGTGGCTACGATCAAGGTGAAGACATTGGGGGCGATTGCATCCTCATCCTTGTGCTGAACGACGTTTTCCCTCAGCGCAGTTGCCAGATGTTGAATGACGCGGTCCTCCAGTTTTAAGCCCGGAAGGATTCCCGCCAATTGATCCTCAACAAGCTTCTGTAGGTTTGCTTCCAATTGATCAAGTTTTAGCTTCATAAAAGGCCCTAAAACCCAATTTGTGGGTTTCAGGTATTATAGAGGCGAGGCGAAAAATCTGCAAGATGGCAATCTTACAACTTCAATATAACACACTATGCTTGAAGGAAAGTGGTTATCGCAATTTTTGACCGCAATTGGGGCAGGCGATTTCATCCATTGCGACCGCGAATCCGCAATTGGGGCAGGCGGTGGGATGCGCCTCGCCTAGTGGAGCTCCACAGGCGATGCAATTACCCTCTCCCAATGGGTTAGCCGACCCGCAGTATTCGCACGTGATACGAGTCAGCCGATCGGATAAAGCGTGAGACGCGCCAAGTGTCGCGACGGTTCGATCAATTATTTTCCATACATTCTCGCCCAATTGCATGTTCTCGATATCCTGCGCCAGATCGTCCAGTCTGCCGAGCAGGCTTAGCGGATTGCGAAGCGCGGACCAGGCGGTTTGACCAAGACTCGCCGCGACTCCCAGCCAGGCTTGCTGGCCCACTTCCACCATGATGCCATCTTCAACATTTTGAATATTAATGGTCAGCGCTGTTTGCCCGCCCGACATTGACCCGCTGCGCGTGGTGATTTGCACCGCGATTTTGCCTTGGTTGCCGACCACTTGCGCGTGCATATTTCCGCGATTGAATTCCGCCATCAAGGCCTGGGCAATATCGTTCGGTTCGATGTTTCCGTGAAAGATTCGTCGGTCCATGTTTTCGATTATAATCCGCTTTATGAGCGACGACAGCATGTCGTCGCATTTTATCTCTTATGAATATCTACGCAGTGAAAAGGTTTTGGTTTAAGACTTTGCTTGGGGTGTTGACGGTAATAGGCCTGGGAGTGGGAGCGTTCCCTTCGCCGAAGCAGGCTGGGGCTTATCAGGAAGCGTCCACTCCGACAGGAACCTTGGCAACAGTTATTTATCCCGAACAGATTAATGTCCGAAGTGGGCCAAGCACAGTCTATTATCCAGTAGTTGGCCAGTTGCAGCCGGGAGATATTGTGCAAGCCCTCGGAATTTCGCCAGGTCGTGAATGGATTGAGATTTATCACCCTGGAGTGGCAGGCGGGGTCGGGTGGGTCTACGCGTCGTTTGTTTCGTTATCAGGCGGTGAACTTCGCATCGTGGAGCCGCCGCCGACTCCCGCGCCGCTAGTGACTACTACCATTGACCCAACCCTTGCGGCGGCTTTCAACGTCCGACCTACACAGACGCGTATGCCTACCTTTACGCCTCCGCCACCATTGGACGCGCCGCAATTTACGGATGTGAGCGCGCCTCGTCCCTCGGGCGCTGCATCAGGAATTCTTATTGCCAGCCTGTTTTTATTCGGAGCGGTTGGCTTGCTCGTGTCGTATGTTTTGAGAAAGTGATGGTGAGGCGCGTATGTTACGCGGAGAGAGAATAGTCATCTGGGTTGTTGCGATATTTGCGATCGCCCTTTTGGGATTCTTAGATCCCAACCAAAATCCTGTATTGGCGCAGCAACCTACAGGATCGGTCCCAACTGTGACAGGTACCGCCGTAGGCCCGATTGTGAGAGTGTATCAAAACATCCCACAAATCCGCGTTTACGCGGGTCCGAGTTCTTTGGGCGAGTATCCTGCAATTGGTATATTGCTCGCAAATGAAACTGCCCCTGCGCTGGCGCGCGCAGATGGAAAGCCTGATTGGATTCAAATTCATTATTCCGGGGTGCCAGGTTCAATCGGCTGGGTGTACGGTCCTTATGTTAAACTTTCCCCCGGCGCGCTCCTGCCTGTCCTGGATATCCCGCCAACGCCCACTCCATTTTCGACTCCCACCATCAATCCGACCCTCGAAGCCGCGTTTATCGGTCAACAGACCCCGACTCGTTTGCCGACGTTCACGCCTCCACCGCCCCTTGAACTGCCCGTGTTTACCGACACGATCCCCGCCCAGGCAACCGGTGTGCCAACAGGGCTGCTAATCCTGAGCGTGGGTTTATTTGGTTTCTTTGGCGCGGTGATCTCGTATTTGCGAGGCAGATAACAAAAAAGACCGAGCAATCGGTCTTTTTTGTTGTCAGAATTTATGGATTTTAGTTGTTGCACGAGCAGGAGCCACCACAGCCGCACCCGCCTTCAGCGTGCGCATCACCATGTTCATGGCTCTTTGCGTTTGGGCTGTCCACTGCGAAGCCCGCGCCGCGCACCGGGTCGTTGACGAAATCAATCGTCGCACCGCGTAGATAATCAATGGATGCCTCATCAACGACGATCATGACACCGTTCGCTTCGAATGTTGTGTCCACGTCGCGGATGTTGTTATCCAGCGCCATGCCAAAGTTGACGCCACAGCACCCGCCTCCGGCAACATACACGCGCAAGCCGTAACCTTCCAAATTGCGTTCGGTAAGAATATTTCTGACTGCATCAGAAGCCGCTGTGGAAAGCGTGACGGTGGTCAGGTCTGGTACTGTCAAAATTTTAGTTTCGAGTTCTTCTAGCATTTTTTCTCCTTTTGGATGAAGTGGATGTATCTTATCAAATTCAGGCGGGACTGTCAACCAATGATTGGTTCAAAAGGATGGCTTTCGCAACGTCGGGATTTTTTGAACGCGAACTGCGTGAATAATCGAATGGCGCGAATGTACCTCTAAAAATTCGCGAATCTCCTTGCTGCGCGATATTCGTGGTGGTCGTGTAGACCTGCGGCTTAGTTCAGCGGGAGGATGTCATTCCAAAACATAAATAATATTCGCAGGCACGGGTGTTAGAAAATATACGGTGACCCATGAACTCCAGGGTCTATAGTCATTATCGCTGTAGCCGAGATCAATCCATGGTTTTCCCACGCATCCGCCGCAACTATCTTCAACGGTGGCAAACCCATAGCCGGGAATAAAAAGGCGTTGTCCCTGCATACTCGAATACCAACCTTTCCAAAGGCCCACCATGCCCTTCTTCAAGGTCTTTCCGCTCGCTGTGGTGGAACCGCAATTGCTGACACCCGAACGGCATGGCGAATATGACGTGGCATACATTTGCACTGCGCGCCAGTATTCGATCTTGACGCCATCCACCACAGCCGTCTTGATCTCGATCTTTGTTCCATAACCGAGCAGGCGCGTTTTGGGTGGGCGCACAATTGTCTCCTCCTCCGTGACGCGTGAGATCTCATTGCCATCTTCATATCGAATGTGGATGCGTTGCACAGCGAGTCCATTTTCGCCGGGTTGCAATATCTGTATTTGATCGAGCGGCACATCAGCCGACGCCTGCAATTCATTTTGGAAGGGTATCGACTTCTGCGCCAGCAGGACGGACTCACTGACTCGCCTAACGCGGATTTGCCCATCGGAGGGCAACGCCTCATCCATGGAGGGGAGGCTGTAGTCGAGCCTCATGAGCGGAATCCCAGCCTCAGCCAATGCATCCCCAATTGTTCCCGCGGATGAGTTGATCTTGAGGTACTTTCCGCCACTACTAACAGAGAGTTCTTGAGACGGTAAGTAGTAAATGGTAATTGGTGAAGAAATTGGAGTATCTATCGGTGGATCAATTTTGTCGCTTGTGAGTAATTGGTAATTCGCTTCCTGCAAGGCTTCGCCAACAGTGAAGGCCGATGACTGAATTGTCTTTTCCCCCTGCGGCGAGGAGATGGCAATTTTCACCGCGCGGCGGATTTGGAGAGTGATTGGAGAACTGGAGATTGGAGAATTAGAGATTGGTTGATTGGGTGCGATGGGGAGTCCATTGAGGAGGACGCGATCTGATGGCGCGAGCGTGATTCCAGCTTGCATGAGTAACGCAGAAAGGACGCGCTCGTCCGTTTGAAGCGTGATGATATTAGCGTTGTCTATGATTGTGACAGAGGAAGGAGTGGGTGGCTGACAGGCGAAAAGGATGAATGTTAGTGCGAATGCCAGCCTGCGGATCAATTGCATGTAGTAATTATAAATCAGGAGCGACTGACCGCTGTTTGATGTGGGAAAAATAATCGGCAGAGTGGGACGGTTTCCTGCCAGGCAAGCGTCTCACTCAATCCTGCCGGTCTTCGTGTCAATTTTCATTCTAAATAATGTTGAGCCGGTATCTTCCTGGTATATAAAAACCTGCCAGACGGCATCGCCAGACAGCAGCCCCATATGCATTCTGCACTTGTTCTGCGCAAGCAAACGAGTCTCCCGGCCGCCATTCTCTTCTGCGATTCTGAGCGCATCTTCGGCGGTAACCTTGATTTGACTCAGCCTAATACTTGCCCATCCAAGTGGTGGATGAGGGAAGTTTGCGCCTCCCGCCCAACTGACTGCGCCAGTCTGGGGCGAGATGGAATAATCCTGCGTGCTATATCTTATTTTTCCATTATCGCGGAAGACGGTCTTGAAATAGTAAAAATCGCCCTCGCTGAATCCGATGGGATCATCCTGACAGACAGCGGAAAAATTCATGGAATACAATTTCCAACCACTGAGAGGCTCCTTCCAGATAAATTGATTCAATCCCCGGGCAACTTTCAGGAAATCTGATTGTTGCCATGAAATCGTCTCTTCAAATATCGGGGATTGTGAGTTCGCAGCCACGGGCGTAAATAGATTGGTCGCCCCGCCATCCAATGAAGCCAGGATGGTTTGCGAATCCATCTGGTAGAAATCCCCGTCGCGAAAATCGCTGATGCCGCCCGGGAGATAGCGAACTTCCGGTATGAAGGGATCAAAGACATAAACATAAGATAGACCCAGGAAAGCCAGGAAGGCAAGTGTTGCGATGATTACCGTTCTGTGTCTCACGTGCTCCATTCAAACTCCTTTGTAATTGCAAACCAGGATATCCAGGGCAGATCGGTATCTTGGATTTGCGGGAAGGTGTCAGCCAATCGGATGAGTCACCCAGATATTCGGCTCGATGTAAAGTCCCTGATCTTTTTCGACATTCATCTCCATCGGGTTGAGCGCGCCAGGGATGACATATCGCCCGCTTTGTGGAAATTTCATCTTCGTCCAAGCCTCCCATTCCGCGCATGTTCCGCGCACCACTTTTGATTCATGACAGACTTTGATGATCGTTCCGCCAAGTCGGTCATGGACTCTTAGCCAGGCGTCGAAACATAATCCTTGTTCGTCCTTCCACGTGATGTAGTCGTCGAGGCTGGTCAGTGGATATTTGCTTTTCTCGCTTGGACGAACAGGCACAATCAGGAAATGAAAGCCTTTGGACTTGCCGACCGCCCGCAAAGCCTCCATTGTTCCCACACTCAGTCCCTGACTGCGGTAATCGGGGTGAATCACGACTTGAATCGCGCATTGAAGGTTTGGAGACCAGCCTTGTTTGTGATTATCTACCGCCTCCACAAAAGCCCAATCCCACCCGCCTTCGGGGAGATTTTCGAGCGAGTCGTCCCATCTCAACGGAAAACTGTTCCCCATCGCCGCGACGCGCTCATTTTCCGTGTCATACAAGGCAAGTTGATAATCTGCAAAGCGGTCCAATAGTTCGTGCCAGAGTTCGCCTGCAATTGGATCGTGAAGCATGAATTCAGGCCATGCGGCTTTCGTTAATCCGCGTACCAGGCTGCGATAGTCTTCGCGCGCGGAAGGGGCAATGACTTGAAAGCGATCTGTGTTCATCGTCGTTTTCCGTATCACATCCATTTTATATGGCGACAGTTGTTTCTTCTGCGACTGTCACCTATTTACAATTATTTGCTAACCCTCGCGCCTCAATACTTTGTTTGTAATTCACGATCTTCCGACCACAGATTATCGGCGTTTGTTCGGGTGGTCGTTTATGAAGAATTACCGCGCGCCTAAGAGACGAATGAGTTGGGATTTTCATTTTTTCTCAAGGTTGATGAAATTGTACGCCCGCAAAAAGAAAACCGCAACTGAATTTTCCATCCCTCCCACTGCCGAATCCCCCGATGGGCATCAAAGCTCCAGTTCCATAACAAAATCCCTTTGTGGGTCATTCCCAAGCATAAATATATGAGCGCCAACTTTCTTGAAGCCCCACTTCGTATAAAAATCAATTGCTCGTTGGTTCTTCTCCCAAACTCCCAGCCAGATACTATCGCGACCTCTCTCTTTCGCCTCAGTGATCGCTGTTTGCATTAATTTTTTTCCAACTCCTCTGCCTATAAATTCCTGCGATGAATAGATCCTTTCTATCTCTATCGGCTTATTTCCTTTGATAGCTTCGGATTTGCTGTCTAAATTCAACTTCAGATAACCTATTGGCTCTCCGTCTAACTCAGCAACCAGGAAGATGATGTTGGGATTAGAAAGTTCAGCAAATTGGATCTCGATTGAAAACGATTTTTTCAGGTAAGAATCGATATTTTCCGGGGTGTTATCCCTGGCAAACGCGGCATAAAAAGTTTTCGCCCCCAATTCGGATAGCATGCTTGCGTCGCTTATATTTCCATATCTAACTTTCATTTATATCTCCGCAAGTTTAGTTGGTGTTTTTTAGTGCGTGCCCTCTGCTTGATTAAGGAAATTGCAGGTCGCTGAATGAAAAAGTACAATGCCAGTTCTCCGTCCTCTCTTCACAGTCAATTCATAACTGAATCTTATACTCCGGGCATAAGTTCACACAAAAGGAGTGTAACATGAACGAAAGAATTGGTTTACGCATCGTCTCGGCATTGGTGTTGATTGCGGTGATCGCGGGCATTGGTATGTTCGCGTATCGCGCGGGCATGGCACAAGGATTGGCAACGAATGTCTCGGAACTGCCTCAATTCAAAGACCTGCCCAAAGATGGAGTCCCGCCGATTTATCGGTACGATGGATATGGCTATGGTTATGGAATGCCTTTCCATGGCGCGCACTTTGGGTTTGGGTTCGGCATCTTTGGCTTTCTCTTTACTCTCTTCCTATTTTTCGTCGCGTTGAGAGCCATGCGCTTCCTCTTCTGGGGTCCGCGCTGGGGGCATCATGGCGGTCATGGATGGGGCAAACCTTGGGAAGGAAGCGCCCCACCGATGTTTGACGAATGGCACAAAAAGGCGCACGGCGAACAGCCCGAAGAAAAGAAAGAATAAGAACTTATAATGTAGGTCGGATTGCCAATCCGACCTACAGATATCTATGAAAAACATCCTCGTTGTAGACGACGAACCCAAGATTACCCAACTCGTGCGCGATTATCTGGAGCGCGCAGGATTTGGCGTTCTCGTCGCGCATGACGGGAAGAAGGCGTTGTCCCTTGCGAAGACGGAAAAACCAAGTGCGGTCATTCTAGACTTGGGCTTGCCTCAGCTTGATGGGCTGGACTTTACCCGCGAGTTTCGCAAAACCTCCAACGCGCCGATTATTATGTTGACCGCGCGCTCGGAAGAAACAGATAAACTCATCGGTCTTG
>CAZIYY010000015.1:22477-40703 GCA_964543585.1 uncultured Anaerolinea sp.
CATCGACAAGATCATCGGCCTCGAACTCGGCGCGGACGATTACATGACCAAGCCATTCAGCCCGAAGGAATTGGTTGCGCGTGTGCGCGCGGTATTTCGCCGCATCGAAAATGCGGCAAGCGCGGGTTCGGAATTGATCCGCATTGCAGATTTGACCCTGGATGTGCCGCGCCTGCGTGTGACGGGAGAGAAGCGCGAAATTGATGAACTCACGCCGACTGAATTTGAGTTGCTTGCCTCTTTAGCGCGACAGCCTGGACGAGTCTTCACCCGAGCGCAGTTGCTGGATGCAATTCATGGCGTTGCATTTGAATCGTACGAACGCGCGATTGACGCGCACATCAAGAACATCCGCCGCAAGATTGAAGTCAAAGCCAGTGAGCCGAAGTACGTATTGACCGTCTATGGTGTTGGTTATAAGATTGCGGATAAGTAACTCGCGCTGGTTGAGTGGGGCGAGTGTTTTTCGAGCCCGTATCGAAACCAGCATGTAACATGTAAACTAAAGATTTACTGGAAATATGGTGGTTTCGATACGCCCCGACGAACACGGGGCTACTCAACCACCGAGTTGCTTTAATTATTTTATGAAACATCGCCCTCACTTTTCTAATCGTCAACGCCCTCCGTGGTGGCCCGAGAACGAAGAATGGCCCCCGAAGCGTTGGAGACACATGCGCGGCAATCCCTTCTTTCGCAGGATGGGATGCTTTTTCTTTGGGTTCTCTATTTTCGCGTTCATCGGTTTATTGGGAGTCCTCAGGCTGGTCCTTGACCCATTCGTGGAATTTCATGGCGGACCCCCGCCTTTGCACAGATTCGATTTTGTTTTCCCATTTGGTTTCTTTAGCTTTATCATTTTGCTCGCCACAATCTTTTGGGGCGCGCGCAGTCTGCGAAGAATGTCCATCCCGCTGGATGACTTGCTGAACGCGTCCAATCGCGTAGCGGAGGGGGATTACTCGGCGCGTGTGGAGGAGAAAGGTCCGCCTGAGGTGCGGTCACTGACCGAGGCGTTCAATTCGATGGCGGAAAAGTTGGAGGTGAATGATAAACAGCGTCGCAATATGCTTGCGGATATTTCACACGAGTTGCGTTCGCCGATTACGATTATGCAGGGCAATCTGGAAGGGATGATGGATGGAGTCTATCAAGCGGATGAAGAACGCTTGAAGTCGCTTTACGATGAGACTCAAATCCTTTCACGGTTGGTGGATGATTTGCGAACGCTCGCTCTCGCGGAAAGCGGCGCGTTGCAGTTGAGACGCGAGCCAACGAATTTACCTGAGTTGATTCGCGATACTGTCGCTGGCTTTGAGTCTCAAGCAAAAGAAAAAGAGATTAACTTCGAGCTATCATTGATGGATATGGAAGAAATAAATATCGATCCGCAACGCGTGCGCGAAGTGTTGTCAAATTTGGTGAGCAATGCGTTGCGATATACACCAAGTCAGGGGGAGGTGAAGGTTGAATTAACAGAATCAACCTCAGGTGTAGAGAGAGGCGCGCTGGTCTTCATCCAGGATAGCGGACCAGGAATCGAATCCGCCGATTTGAGTCGCATCTTCGATAGATTCTATAAATCCAGCGATTCGGGCGGAATGGGTTTGGGGTTATCCATCGCGAAATATTTGGTCGAAGCGCACGGAGGAAAGATTTGGGCGGAGACTGAAGCAGGGCAAGGCACGAAGATTTCATTTACGTTGACATCCTAAGGGCGTGGTAAAATATCCGCCTGTGTTCAGCCCGCATGTGCGTCCTTTCACGCAACCTCTCTTTGCCTGCCTGAAACACAAAACATATTAAGGAGAAAAAGTAAGATGGTTCGTATTCGTTTACGTCGTATCGGTTTAAAAGGACAGCCCACATATCGTGTCGTTGCCGCGGACAAAGAATCCCCTCGTGACGGCCGCTTCCTTGAAATTTTGGGCTTCTACAACCCCCGAACCCAACCTGCAACAATTCACTTAAAAGAAGACCGCGTCTATCACTGGATGAAGAACGGCGCGTTGCCGACCGAATCGGTGGAGCAAGTTTTCAAAAGCGCAGGTGTGTTGGAACGCTGGGACCGCTTCAAGAAGGGCGAGGCTGTTGAGACTCTTGTGACTGAAGCTGCAGAGGCGGAGACCAAGCGCGCCGCGACTGTGAAGACGGGCAAGTAAAAGTTTATTATGTCATTGCGAGGCGCTTGCCCGAAGCAATCCCAACACGACGAGGAGATTGATTCGTTGCACACTTGTCCTGGTGCAAAGTGCAGAGACGAACGCTCCTCGCAATGATATGGATGTTATTATGAAAGACCTCATTGAATATATCGCCAAGTCGTTGGTTGAACATCCTGAGGAAGTACAGGTGCGCGAATCGGGCGGGTCGCGCGTCCGCATTGAGCTGAGGGTTTCAAAAGATGATATGGGTCGCGTCATTGGCAAGGGTGGCAAAGTTGCCAACTCCATCCGCACACTTTTACGAGTCGCGGCGGAGCGAGAAGGCAAACAAGCCACGCTCGATGTGGTAGAGCCAGAATGATGGCTGAAACAAAAAACGCAGGCTCGCCAAAAGGCGAGCCTCTTTATTTGAGTGTCGGATTTTTACGACGCCCGCATGGACTTCAGGGTGAGATTATTATGGATCTCCATACCGACTTCCCTGAGCGCATGAAAAGCGGGAGGAAACTTTTCATTGGCGAAGCGCATCAGCCGTTGACCCTTACCAGCGTACGCCCTCATCAATCGGGATTGCTTGTAAAATTCAAGGGCGTCGAAACACCCGAAGCCGTGGGATTGCATCGCAATCAATGGGTGTATATCAAGGCGAAAGACGCGCCGCCTTTGGCGGAGGGTCAGGTTTATCAGCACGAACTTATCGGATTTAGAGTTTTGGATGAGAATGACAATCTGCTTGGTGAGTTGATGGAAATTATCGAGACAGGCGCGAACGATGTTTATGTTATAAAGGATGACTCTGACAAGGAGATTCTCCTGCCTGCGATTCCCTCGGTCATTCTGGACCTTGATGCTGATGGGCGTTTCATGCGCGTTCACTTGCTTGAGGGTTTACTGTAAGAGGATGAATGATGGATGCACGGAAAGAAGCTCAGGGATATATCGAATACTTTAAAGAATCTGTTCAAGAAAGTAGCAACAATCCTGAAGACAAACTTTCGAAAGTTTGGCAACATGGCTTACTTATCGCGCAAGAGTGGTTAAAACTCATAGATGCACAAGCAATCTCAGAGGGTGAGTTTCAAAGGTTTATAGGTGCTATCCATGCAAACAGGTATATGTCTAGTGCTTGGGGTGGTCTGGCACGAGATGCATATGCTTGGGCTGTCCAAAAGGGGTTTTCACTTCCTGACGAGCACGAGTTTTTTGCTTCATCTTCCTATTTTGTGCACGATTATATTCAATCCCTGCTTTCCACCAAATTCCCTGGAGGAGATGGATATCTGGAGATGGCAAATAGGTTATTTGCTTATTTTGAAGAAAACCATTTTGAAGATTCCAGAAATCCAATATGGCAGAGGGGCTATGAAATATCAAAGGAATGGATAAGATTGCTTCAGTCAGAAATCCCCAATCCTTTAGAGATGAATGGGCTCGTAGAAAAGATATTTTCGTTAGAATATCGTACTGTATACTTGGAATTCTTTATTATTTACATAGGATTGTGCCGCTGGATAGTTGAAATGGGTTTTGAGCAATATCTTCAAGATGATAAGGTAAGAGCATTTAAACAGTTTATACCTAAGCGATAATATATGGATGACAAACGCTACTGGATTGGCTTCAACTTAATCAAAGGTATCGGCGCAGTGCGAATGCAGGGACTCGTCGCGTACTTTGGCGATATGGAGTCCGCGTGGAGAGCCGCGCCCAATGAGTTGGCAGAATCAGGACTCGGTAAGAAATTGATCGAGCGTGTCGTCCAGGCGCGTGAAAGTGTTAATCTGGAAAAAATGTGGGAGAAGATCGAGAAACAGGGAATCAAAATCCTGACATGGCAGGATGAAGGCTATCCACAACGATTGAAAGAGATTGACCAACCGCCGCCCGTGTTGTATATTCGCGGCGAATATTTGTCTGATGATTTGTTTGCTGTTGCCATCGTTGGCACGCGGAGAGTCACCCCGTATGGAAGACAAATCACGGAAGAGTTGTCATCCTTCCTTGCCGCGAACGGAATGACAGTCATCAGCGGCCTCGCGCGTGGTGTGGACGCTATTGCGCATCAATCCGCATTGAAAGCCGGCGGACGAACGATAGGTGTATTGGGCTCGGGTGTGGATAAAATCTATCCGCCTGAGCATCGCGCCATGGCTGAACAAATCATGGAGCGCGGCGCGATCATTAGTGATTATGCTCCGGGCACTCCGCCCGACGCGTCGAATTTTCCCCCGCGCAATCGCATCATTTCGGGGTTATCATTAGCAGTCGTCGTTGTCGAAGCAGGCGAAACCAGCGGCGCGTTGATCACTGCCGAATTTGCCGCTGAACAAGGACGTGAAGTTTTCGCAGTGCCTGGTAGTATACTTGCGCCACAAAGCAAGGGCACGAACAAGTTGATTCAGAATGGCGCGCTGCCTTTGTTGAGTGTCAATGATTTGATGCAAGCCCTGGATTTGACTCGCGTGGGTGAACATAAAGCCGCCCGTAAGATTATGCCTACTGACGCAATCGAAGCGAAGTTGTTAAGTGTGCTGACGAACGAACCTTTGCATGTGGATGAGATCCGCAATCAATCTGAACTGCCTATAGAGAAGGTATCTGCGGCTCTTGCGTTAATGGAATTGAAAGGGATGGTGCGACAGGTCGGTGGTATGAATTACGTCGCTGTACGCGAGGTCCAATCCGACTACACCGTATAGAAGACAAGATGGAACATATACATGCTGTGATCATGGCTGGAGGTGGGGGAACCCGCCTTTGGCCCGTCTCAAGAAAAGGACGCCCCAAACAGTTGCTCCCTCTTATGGGTCAGGAAACATTATTCCAAAGCACGGTGAAGCGTCTGGAAAATTTATTCCCACCTGATCGTATTCTTGTCGTGACTGTGGAAGATCAGGCTCGTGAGATGCGCCAACAGGCGCCTTCCATTCCTGAGGCGAATTACATTATCGAACCTGCGCCGCGCGGGACGGCCTCCGTCGTTGGTCTTGCGGCGGCCGTATTGCAAAAACGCGACTCAAGCGCCGCGATGGCGATATTGCCTTCCGATCATTTTATTCGCAATCGCGATTTATTCCATTATCTCCTGCGTGCTGCTTTCGAGGTGGCGGAGAACGGTTATCTGGTAACGCTTGGCATTACGCCGACTCATCCATCCATTGCTTATGGATATATCCAGCAAGGCCAACCGCTTTCAGGTGGATATAACTACCCGGCCTATGAAGTGAAGAGTTTCAGGGAAAAACCGAATGAAGAGACCGCGGAAAAACTTCTCCGTTCCGGCGATCACTCATGGAATAGTGGAATGTTCATCTGGCGTGCGGATCAGATCTTAAAGGAGATCAACAGGCAGATGCCGCTGCTCGACAAGGCGCTCAAGGAAATCGCGTCGGTTTGGGGCGAGGTCAGGCAGGATGAGGTTCTGAAAGAGCTCTGGCAGGGTCTCAAGAATGAGACTGTTGACTATGGCATTATGGAAAAAGCCGAACATGTTGCAGTTCTCCCAGCAGGCGGACTCGGCTGGAGCGACGTCGGCTCATGGGAATCGCTGTTCGAGGTCTTGTTGCCTGATATGAATGGTAATGTTGCCGCGAATAATAGCGAGCATCTTGCGCATGAGACAAACAATACGCTCGTGTACGGTTCGAGTAGTGAACGCCTTATTGCCACAATCGGCGTGGATGATATGATTATCGTGGATACGGACGACATCCTGCTTGTTTGCAAGTCGGACCAATCCCAAAAGGTGCGTGATATTGTGGAACATTTGAGGAAACACAGGCAGGAGAAATATCTTTGAGAGTTGGAGAATTTGATGGAAGCCTATTGCATGAAGTGCAAAACCAAGCGTGAGATGAAAGACCCTGTTGCGAGTTTCAATGCCAAAGGGTCTCCTGTCACAATTGGCGTATGCACTGTTTGTGGGACAAAACTTTATCGGATGGGTCGAACCGGTGCGCATGAGGGCATGATTCCGCCACCGAAGCCTGAAAAGCAGGTGAAGGTGGAGAAGCGTGACGGGAAACTAGTGATCGTTGAGTCGCCCGCAAAAGCGCGGACCGTTGGGCGCTATCTGGGCAAGGGTTATACTGTGCGCGCATCGGTGGGGCATGTGCGTGACTTGTTGAAGTCCCAGCTATCGGTGGATGTGGAAAATAATTTTGCGCCGAAGTATCGCGTCCCGAACGAGAAGAAGGATGTTGTAAAAGAGCTCAAGAAACTCGCGCTAAAAGCGGAGGAGGTTTATCTCGCCACCGACCCGGACCGCGAGGGTGAATCGATCTCATGGCATTTGCTCGAAGCCGCGGAGATTGACCCCGACCGCGCCAAACGCGTGGAATTCCACGAGATCACCGAGTCAGCCATCAAAGAGGCATTTTCGAATCCGCGGCACATCAACATGGATTTGGTGGACGCCCAGCAAGCGCGTCGCATTCTAGACCGATTGGTGGGCTACAGTATTAGTCCGATACTGTGGGAGAAGGTGCGCGGACGCCTCTCGGCAGGGCGCGTTCAATCGGCCGCGCTCAGGATTATTGTCGAACGTGAACGTGAGATCGAGGCCTTTGTCCCTGTTGAATATTGGTCCATCCACGCAGAGTTCAAGCCCGAAGGTTTAGATTCCACTTTCACTGCAAAACTGGCGAAGATAGACGAGAAGGACCTCGAACTGCCCAACGAAGAGACGGTCAAGCCAATCCTGGTGGACATGGAAACCGCCGCGTACTCAGTCACCAAAGTCAAGCGGGGCGAACGCAGGCGCAAGCCCTCTGCTCCGTTTACAACTTCAACCTTACAACAGGAAGCCTCGCGCAAACTTGGTTTTACAGCCAGGCGCACAATGGCTCTCGCGCAGGGATTGTACGAAGGTCAGGAAGTAGGCAATGGCGGCACCACAGGCTTGATCACGTACATGCGCACGGACTCAACCAATGTTTCCACCCTCGCGCAAAATGAAGCGCGCAAGTATGTGAGCGGAAAATATGGAAAAGACTATTTACCCCCCGAGCCGCCGCAATATAAAACGCGTTCTGCAAATGCCCAGGAAGCGCATGAAGCGATTCGTCCGACATCGGTCATGCGCGAGCCTGAGCAGGTCAAGGAATTTCTTGAGCCTGCCATGTACAAGTTGTATCGCCTGATCTGGCAGAGGTTTGTCGCATCGCAAATGGAAGCGGCGGTCTATGACACGTTGCAGGTGGAAGTGGTTGGCAGGACTGGTGAACATGCATATCTTCTGCGCGCTTCCGGGTCGGCGGTCAAGTTTGCGGGCTTCATGGTTGTCTATGAAGAAGCGAAGAATGAGGACGCGAGAATAGAGGACGAGGAAGAAAACGTTCGGATTCCTGCCGGGGTCATCGAGGGACAGAATCAGGAACTCGTGCGGTTGATCCCCGAACAGCATTTCACCCAATCACCGCCGCGTTATTCAGAGGCATCGCTCGTGCAAGCGCTCGAAGAGGACGGCATTGGACGCCCTTCCACATATGCGCCGACGATTTCCACCATCCAGCAACGCGGTTACGTTCTGCGAGAGGAGAAGCGTCTCATGCCGACAGAGATCGGCATTCAGGTCAACGATCTCATGGTGCAATATTTCTCGGATATTGTGGACTTGAAATTCACGGCGCGCATGGAAGAAGACCTCGATATGATCGCATCTGGTCAAGCCGAGTGGGTGGAGGTGATGCATGAGTTCTATCACCCCTTCGCTGAGGATTTGAAAAAAGCGCAGGCAGAGATGCCCGTCACCAAAAGCGGACCCGAACCGATCGGCAGAAAATGTCCTGACGACGGCGGCGAACTTGTCATTCGGTATGGGCGGTTTGGAAAATTTATTTCGTGCGCGAATTTCCCAACCTGCCGTTACACCGAACCCTGGCTTGAAAAAATTGGCGTTCTATGCCCGAAGGATGGCGGCGAACTTGCTGAACGTAAAACGCGCAAGGGCCGCACGTTCTATGGTTGTGTGAATTACCCGAACTGCGATTTCACTTCATGGAAGCGACCTCTCAAACAGCCCTGCCCGAAATGTAATGACTTGCTTGTTGTTGCAAACAAGCGTGAAGCGCAGTGTACAAATTGTCAGGAGTCCTTCCTCCTGGAAGAGATTGTTCCTGAATCTGTTGAATAGGAGAAAACATGCACTTTGCGCCGCTTCCATATCTTGACCCTGGCTCTGGCAGTTTTTTGATCCAACTTGCGATTGCCGCATTGCTTGGGCTTGGCATTGCCTTCCGCGCTTCATGGGGAAAAATCAAAGGATGGTTTGGAATCAAACCAAAGCCCGAAGAAGACGATGACGATTCAGAAAACAAATAGCGGACAACTCCCCGCCTCTTTCCGGGACCCAAGCGGGTTCCTGTTTTCGCGCGGGGGAGTCCTGTACCGACAAATCAACCACGCATATGAAAAAGAATACGCGCAGTTAATGGAATCAAGTTTATATGAGAAACTGGTCAAGGCTGGGTTGCTGATCCCGCATGTTGAGGCGGATCAACCTCCGGTTGAGGGTGCTCGCGCTGAGCGCAGTCGAAGCGATGCGGCGCACAAAATTATCCAACCCGAACGAGTGCCTTTCATCTCCTATCCGTATGAATGGTCGTTCGGCCAATTGAAAGATGCCGCGCTTGTAACCCTATCCATTCAGAAACGCGCTTTGAAAGCAGGCATGTCTTTGAAGGATGCGAGCGCGTACAACATTCAATTTGTGCGCGGCAAAGCGACTTTGATCGATACGCTTTCATTTGAGATTTACAAAGAGGGACAGCCGTGGGTCGCGTACCGCCAGTTTTGCCAGCATTTTCTCGCGCCGCTTGTCTTGATGGCGTTGAAAGACGTTCGATTGAATCAATTGCTGCGCGTATTTATTGATGGCGTGCCGCTCGATCTTGCGAGTGGGCTGCTGCCGTTGAAGACGCGTTTGAACTTTGGCTTGCTGACGCATATTCATCTGCACGCAGGTGCGCAGAAACGCTACGCGTATGCAGGAGCGGAAGTGAAGTCACGCGGCGGTGGGATGAGCAAACAGGCGATGATGGGCCTGATTGATAACCTTGAGTCCACGATACAGAAGTTGAAGTGGACCGCGCGCGGCACTGAATGGGGAAATTATTACGAGATCACAAATTATTCGGATGCCGCGTTTGAACACAAGAAACAATTGCTGAAAGAATGGACTGCGCGCGTCCAGCCCGCGCTTGCATGGGATTTGGGCGCAAACAACGGAGTCTTCAGCCGCGTGGTGAGCGCGGCATGTCCATATGTTGTCTCGTTCGATATGGATCCCGCGGCGGTGGAACAGAATTATCAAACCAGCAAAAAGGAAAAAGAGCAAAATATCCTGCCCTTATTGCTCGACCTTACCAATCCCACTCCCGCGCTTGGATGGGCGAATCGTGAGCGTGAATCGCTCGGCGCGCGCGCTCCAGCAGATATGGTTTTGGCATTGGCGGTGATTCATCATCTTGCGATTTCAAACAACGTGCCTTTGCCACAACTGGCGGATTTCTTTGCAGAAACGGGGAAGTGGCTGGTGATCGAGTTTGTTCCCAAGTCTGACAGCCAGGTAAAAAAGTTACTAGCTTCGCGTGAGGATATTTTTCCCAATTACACGCGTGCAGGTTTCGAAGCCGCGTTCAATGAGCAATTTGAAATTTGCGAAGGAACGAACGTGCGCGAATCGGAGCGGGTATTATATTTGATGAAAAGAAGATAGAAAATCGCAGCCCGAAACACGCGCCAAAAAGCGCTTTCACCAGTTGTTTTATGCAAGGGATGGTATATAATTGAGTTGACCTCCCTCACAAAAAGGAATAAGCCATGGAAGCAGTAACCGCGATTATCAAAAATCTCCTCAAAAACCCGACTATAGCAATTGTGCTAGGCTTGATAGTAGGTCTGATCGTTGGCTTGACGCTTGGCTGGGTCGTGTGGCCCGTGCAATGGACGGACGGCACGCCCGAAGTCCTGCGCGAAGATTTGCAGAAAGATTACCTGCGCATGACCATCGATTCTTATAGCCGGATAAACGAACCCAATCGGGCAATGGAACGTTGGAATAATTTGGGTTCATCCAATGGCTCTATTTTTGGGCTGGTTGAAACTGACCCCGGATATTTGAATCCAGCGGATATCCAACAGTTTCGCGCGTTGGTTGAAGGTGTGACGGGAGCACCCATTCAAACCGCGCCTACAACCGAAGCGTCGTCTGGCATGGGAAGGATTGTCGGGTACGCTGCCGTCGCGGTCTTATTTGTGCTGGTTGCAGTGGGCGGTCTTTATTTATGGCGCTTGCTCAGAAAAGGTTCGGGCACCGTGACCGTCGTCATGCAGGCAGCGCAAGCCAGCAAGAATGCGGAGAAAACCGATTTCCAATCGTTGGGACTCGCGCCGCCCATCACGCAAACCATGACCACTTACGTTCTTGGCGACGATCTATATGACGAGTCGTTCAGCATTGACACGGGCGGCGGTGAATTTCTCGGTGAATATGGCGTCGGTGTTTCTGAAACAATCGGGGTGGGCGAGCCGAAGAAAGTTGCCGCGCTTGAAATTTGGTTATTCGATAAGAACGACATCAAGACTGCAACAAAGGTATTGATGTCGGAACATGCTTACAACGACCCGAATATCCGCGCCCGGCTTGAACCCAAAGGCGAACTGGTCGTTGTCAAACCACAGGAGCAGGCACTCCTCGAAACGGCGACCCTGCAATTGCTCGCGACCGTTGTAGATATGGATTACGGATCGGGCGCAATGCCCCAGAAGAGTTACTTCGACCGCATCACCCTGGAACTTGCCATCTGGCCCCGCAGTGGACAGTGAATCAGCGCCTGAATCAAAAGAGACCAGTTCAACTGGTCTCTTTTTGTTTTGAATCTCTATCACTCGATCTTCAGAATTTTGAATGGGATCTTCCCATCTGGAGTCTCGGCCTCGACGACATCTCCCACTTTATGATCCATCAACGCGCGCCCGATGGGAGACTCGTTTGATATTTTCCCGTTGCGAGGGTCGGCTTCCTTCGCGCCAACGACATGATAGGTTTCAGGGGTGAAGTTCTCCTCCTGGATTGTGACGTGCGAGCCGACAGTCACAACATCGCTATGCTTCTTCTCTATAATTACTGCCGTGCGCAGTGCGGCTTCAATCTCCTGTATGCGGCCCTCGAGAAAGGCCTGGTCTTCCTTGGCTTTGTGGTAATCAGCATTTTCCGAGAGGTCTCCCATTTGGATGGCGGAACGCAGGCGCTGTGCCAATTCTTCACGGCGAGGCCCGGTGAGTTCCGCAAGTTCCACCTTGAGTTTGGCTTCGCCTTCGGGAGTTAAATAGGTTTGGTGAGTCATTACGCGCCTCCTGTCTTATGGTCTTTCCAGCGGGTTGAATAATTTCCGGTGTTCTTCGATGGCGTAGCGATCCGTCATACCGGCAATGTAATCGCAAAGTGTTCGTTCAAGTCCGCGCTTGTCAATTATTTTTTGCGCGGGGGTCGGCAGCATCGAGGGTTCGGCTTGATAGGCCGTGAACAGATCCAAGATGAGCCTTTCGGCTTTGACCTGCATTCGCACCACCCGGTAATGGCGGTACAAATTTTTGTAAAGAAAATCTTTAAGTTCGCGGTTGCGTCGTTGTATCTCTTCGCTATAGCCGATGACGTTGTGTTTGAGTTTCTGCAAATCGAGCGCTGATTTTGCCTTGCTTTCTTTGAGCCGCTTGTCAGTCGTTTCGATCATATCTGTGACCATGATGCCGACCAACTGGCGGATCATGCGGTGGCGTTCGATGTCGTCCAGGTTTGGTCCGCGCCATTTATAAGTCTCACGCAGAATCTCCCAGAGAGCAATACCTTCCAGCATGTGCGGGTTGATCATGCCTGAGCGCAAGCCGTCGTCGAGATCATGAGTCGTGTATGCCAGTTCATCCGCCACGTTTGCGATCTGCGTTTCAAGGTTGCCGCGCAGGTCAGGGCTGAAGTCGCGCGCGTCCGATATGTCATATTCCGACTCGTGTTTGACCATTCCCTCGCGAACTTCCCAGGTGAGATTCAAGCCGGGAAATTCAGGAAAACGCTGCTCCAGTTCAGTGACGATGCGCAGGGATTGTCTGTTGTGATCGAAGCCGCCGAAGTCCTTCATCAAACGGGCAAGAGCCACTTCGCCGGAGTGTCCGAATGGGGAATGTCCCAGATCGTGCGCTAGGCAAATCGCTTCGACAAGATCCTCGTTGCCGCCGAGGGCGCGCGCCAGCGTCCGTCCGATTTGAGCGACTTCCAGCGTGTGCGTGAGGCGGGTACGGAAGTAGTCGCCTTCGTAGTTGATGAAGACCTGGGTTTTGTATTCGAGTCGTCGAAAGGCTGTCGTGTGGAGGATGCGGTCGCGGTCACGTTGAAAGGCTGTGCGGTATTCCGGTTCATTATCCAGGTAGGCGCGGCCCTTTGAATCCTTGCTGCGCATTCCGTAAGGCGCAAGGCTTTTATCTTCGATCTCCTCAAGTTGCTGGCGGGTGAAGTACATGTAAGTACGCCCTTGCGTCTCTCCCATGGGGAGAGGAGATGGAGTGAGGGAAAATGGGGCGAGAGGGGGTCGAACCCTCACGGTGTCTCCACCGACGGATTTTAAGTCCGTTGCGTCTGCCGATTCCGCCATCGCCCCATGGCGCCACAGCGCCATTCGCGTAATTCTACCTTATTTTGAAATGCTTTCAAGACGTGACGCATTATCTTTGTTCATCAGATATTTGCTTCGCCAATCTTTGATCGCAAACGGAAGATAAAGCAGGAGACAAGTTATGACGCCTATTCCTTCCATGTAAAGAATGTAGGTGGGCCAGTCGGGGAGCAGGTCCAACAGGCTGGGCGTATTGGGTTTGTAATTGATCATGAGGTAATTACTGCCAATTGCATCATTGATGAAATAGACGATGACCGCATAAATGTTCATCCAAATCGCGACCCGCAAAATGGATTTCCAGGTCGGGCGAAGACCTTCGACAACGGTCATATAGATGGCGGAGGTGACGATCAGTCCGTGTGAGATGAATGTTTGGAAAAATCGAAAATGGGGAAAGCCGTAAATTCCAAGATCGGGCGTTGCCAGCGCCTGGATCGCGCCGCCGATTCCCATGAAGTACATAAACTCGTAAATTTTGTAATTCTTTGTTATGAGCATGAACGCGCCCGTCCACACGAGCAGACTGCATAGGTGAAGAGGCAACATGGTTTGAATCGTCCATTTTCCGACAATGTAATTCCAATAATGCCAGGCGATTTCATTTCCAAAAAGGATGAAAGCCATTATCCAACGCAGGCCGCCTTTGGCTCGATCGGTTGCATTCCTGGAACGGATAAGGACCAAATTGAGCGCGACCAAAACGAGCAATGCGCCGATGTGCGCGGGTCCGAGAAATTCAAAGGCAGGACCTGTGTAATTACCTGCAAAGTATTCTTCCATGCTTCCTCTTCGATTAATGTTTATGGGATCAAACCCGCTGGACTCAAACGGGGCGCGCTTATTGTAAATCAATTCGCCCGACGAAGCGGGCGAAAAGATAGGTGGCTGGATATAGAATAATAAGCCTAGTTCATAAAATCACTCTTCGCAACAATTGTGCATTGAGCGCGACGACGATTGTACTCACTGACATGAGCAGCGCGCCCACCGCGGGTGAGAGCAGGATACCCCACGGCGCGAGAACGCCGGCCGCGAGCGGGATGGCGACGATATTGTAGCCCGCCGCCCACCACAGGTTTTGGATCATCTTGCCGTAACTTGCGCGGCTGAGTTTGAAGATTTTGACCACATCCAGCGGGTTGCTGTTGACGAGGATCAAGCCAGCGGATTCGATTGCCACGTCAGTGCCGCCGCCGATGGCGATGCCCACGTCTGCGCGGGTGAGGGCGGGCGCGTCGTTCACCCCGTCGCCGACCATTGCCACGCGCTTCCCCAGTTTTTGCAGTTCGATGACTTTTTGGTCTTTGTGCTCAGGCAACACTTCGGCAAAGACGCGTTGGATTCCCAACTGGCTTGCGACTGCATTTGCAACGGCTTGACTGTCGCCTGTCAACATGGCAACTTCAATTCCCATTTTGCTTAGTTCTTGAATCGCCTGTTTGCTTTCGGGGCGGATGACATCTGCAACGGCGATTGCTGCGAGGATGTTATCTTTTGTCGTCAGATACACAACGGATTGCGCTTTGCTGTTTGCAGAGTCGGTAAAAGTTTTGATGTTGGATGCAGGCGATAATGAAAGCATTTCTAGCAGGCGCGGTCCGCCGATGAAAATAGAGTTGCCCTCATGGGTGGCTTGGACGCCGCGTCCTTGCAGGGCCGTAAAATTGCTGATCGAAGGCAGAGTCAACTTTCGGTCACGCGCGAAGCGGCGGATGGCTTGCGCAATCAAATGCTCGGAGTCCGATTCAAGCGCGGCGGCGAGGGCAAGCGCGCGGTCTGAGTCCCAGCCATCCGCTGTCGCAACATCCACCACGCCAAATTGACCTTGAGTCAACGTGCCAGTTTTGTCGAAGATCACGACGTTGATATCGCGGGCGGATTCAAGCGCGAGACGATTGCGAACAAGGATTCCGTTCTTCGCGCCCATCGCAGTGGTGATGGCGACAACAAGCGGAATAGCGAGACCGAGAGCATGAGGGCAGGCAATGACCAAGACCGTGACAACGCGATTCAGAACATCGATGTTGAATGTGTCGGCAAGAGTCCAGGCGATGGCGGTGAGGAGCGCGGAAGCGAGCGCGATGTAAAAAAGCCAGCCTGCGGCTTTATCGGCGAGAACCTGCGTTTTCGACTTGGATTGTTGTGCTTGCTCCACAAGACGCATGATGCCCGCAAGCGCGGTCTCACTGCCAGTTGCAGTGACGCGCACGCGCAGGCTTCCATCCCCATTGATCGTGCCTGCAATGACTTTTGCGCCATTCATTTTATGAACGGGAAGAGACTCGCCCGTGATCATGGATTCGTTGACATTGGAATGTCCATCAATTACTTCACCATCCGCAGGGATGCTCGCGCCTGGACGAACGAGAACGATATCGCCGTTTTTGAGCGAAGAGACTGAAACAGTTTCGGTCATCTCGCCGTGATGGATACGTTCAGCGGTATCGGGCATTAACTGGGCAAGTTCATTGAGCGCGCCCGAAGCCTGACGCACGGAACGCATTTCCAGCCAGTGACCGAGCAGCATGATGTCGATGAGCGTGACGAGTTCCCAGAAGAAACCTTCACCCAAATTGATAAAATGTGCCGTGACGCTGTAAATGAACGCGACGGAAATCGCCAGCGAGATGAGGGTCATCATGCCAGGTTTGCGTTCGCGGATTTCTGGAACCGCCATTTTAAGAAATGGAACGCCGCCGTAGCCGAAGACAATCAGCGAAAAGATGAATGGAAGCCATAGACTGCCAGGGAATGCCGGCAGTGTGAATCCAAGCCACATTTGAATCATTTCGCTGTATCCCAAAACAGGAATGCTCAACAGCAGACTCCACCAAAAGCGGACGCGGAACATTTGCTCATGCCCAGAGTGATCCGTGCCTTGACCCGCGTGAGCGGAATGGTCTTCGTGCGCCATCCCCATGGATGTAGGCATCGCGTGTCCTTGATGGGCATTGTGCGCTGAGTGATCTTCCATGTTGTGCTGGGAATGGTCTTGCATATTGTGTTGTTTGTGATCGTCCATAGATACCTCCGAATGAACATAGTGTTCATAAAAAAATTAGCAACGGGAATTGTCTCGAGTAGGTTTGGAGTAAAAGATTATCATAAATTGTACTGTAACTTCTTTTCATTTGAAATCGCGCGAGCAGGCGGGCTTTGCAATGAAATTCACCTTGCGCACAGGGGATTTTGGCTGTATGCTTGCCTTAATCGAAGATCAGTATTAGGGAATAGGATCATGCCAGCAAAGAAAAGCAGCAAAACCAAGAACAATAATGGTGCGACGTTGGATTTTGAATCGCAGTTATGGGCGGCGGCGGATAAACTGCGCGGGCACATGGACGCGTCGGAGTATAAGCACGTGGTGCTCGGTCTGATCTTCCTGAAATATATTTCCGATTCGTTTGAAGAAGTTCACGCGCAATTGGTCAAAGAAAAAGACGCCAACCCCGAAGATAGGGACGAGTATCTCGCTCAGAATGTGTTCTGGGTTCCAAAGGAAGCGCGCTGGTCGTTTTTGCAGGCAAAAGCCAAACAACCTGAGATCGGCAAGTATATTGACGATGGCATGGTCGCCATAGAGCGTGATAACCCCCACCTGAAAAACATTCTTCCAAAAGATTATGCCCGCCCGACGTTGGACAAACAACGTTTGGGTGAATTGATTGACTTGATCAGCAGTATCGGGCTTGGCAGTAAAGAACAAAAAGCCCAGGATATTCTTGGCCGCGTGTATGAATATTTCCTTTCGCAATTTGCCAGCGCGGAAGGCAAGAAGGGCGGCGAGTTCTATACGCCTCCTTCGGTGGTGCGTCTGCTGGTCGCAATGCTGGCTCCGTATAAGGGACGGGTCTTTGATCCATGCAATGGATCGGGCGGGATGTTCGTGCAGTCCGAAAAGTTCGTGCAGGCGCATGGCCGCAAGTTGGACCATATCAGCATCTTCGGGCAGGAGAGCAACCCGACCACGTGGAAACTGGCGAAGATGAACCTTGCGATCCGCGGGATTGAGAGCAATCTTGGCAAGGAGAACGCGGACTCGTTCCATCGTGACCTGCATCCTGATCTAAAGGCTGACTTTGTCCTCGCCAATCCCCCGTTTAATGATAGTGACTGGGGTGGAGATCGTCTGCGCAACGACAAGCGTTGGAAGTACGGCGTGCCACCTGTAAACAATGCCAATTACGCCTGGATACAACATTTCATCCATCATCTCGGGCCGAATGGCACGGCGGGATTTGTGCTGGCGAATGGGAGCATGTCGTCAAACACTTCGGGCGAGGGTGAAATCCGCAAAGCCATCATCGAAGATGATTTGGTGGATTGCATGGTGGCTCTGCCTGGACAGTTATTTTTCTCGACACAGATTCCCGTGTGTTTGTGGTTCCTGACCCGAAATAAGAATGATGGGAAATCACGCAACCGCAAGGGCGAGACCTTATTCATTGACGCGCGCAAGTTGGGCGTGTTGATTGACCGCGCTCACCGTGAATTGACGAATGAAGATATTGCGAAGATCGCGGATACTTACCATGCGTGGAAAAAGTCTGGAACTATGATTAGATATGATGAAATGATGGACTATGATGGGAAAGAGGAAAATCATAGCTCATCAGGTAATCAAAAAAATCAAAGCCCCGAACGCCTTTTGCGGGGTAGTGCAGACTACGCCGATATTGCTGGCTTTTGTAAATCAGCTACATTGCAAGAGATTCGAGAACAAGGCTATGTGCTGACGCCTGGACGCTACGTGGGCGCGGCGGAACTCGAAGAAGATGACGAACCCTTTATAGAAAAGATGGCACGTTTGACGAACGAACTGGAAGCACAGTTTGATGATGCCAATAGATTAGAAAAATTAATTCGCAAAAACTTGGAGAAGTTAGAAAATGGTAACTGATGTAGCCTTAGGTATGCTCCCTGACGATTGGAAAATTGGTATTATCGGAAGTGATGCCATCGTCAAAGGGCGAATTGGTTGGATGGGCTACAAAAAGACAGATTTACGAACATCTGGTCCTGTTGTTATTGGCGGAATGAATATTAAGTCGAAGTTGTATTTAGATTTATCAGATATAAAGTATATTGCACGAGAGAAATATGAAGAAGCGCCTAATATTCAACTGAAAAGAGGCGATGTTTTGCTCGTTCAACGGGGAAATGGAGTAGGCGACACAGCATATTTTGACGGCTCAATTAAAGAAGCAACTATAAATCCAACACTGATTATCCTTTCAGAATTCAGTGGTGACCCAAAGTTCTTATTCTATTATTTAACTTCCCCGCAAGGGCGCGAAAGCATTTTGGCTTTAGTCAGTGGGAGTTCAATTCCTGCTCTCTATCAAAATCATGTAAAACAATTAACTTACCCAAAGCCTTCAATTCCCGAAC
>CAZIYY010000015.1:40713-45766 GCA_964543585.1 uncultured Anaerolinea sp.
ATCACTTGAAGTTCCAACCCATCCTCTCCCCGAACAACGCGCCATTGCAGGGATACTCGGCGCGCTGGACGACAAGATAGAACTTAACCGCCGCATGAACGCCACGCTCGAGTCCATGGCGCGGGCGGTGTTTCGTCAGTGGTTTGTGGAAAGAGAAGATGTTGGAAATTATAAAATTGGTAGATTGGGTGATGTAGTCAAAGTAAATGAGCGCAGTATTACTAAAGAGTATCCAAATAGCGAAATCGAATATATAGATATTTCGTCCGTTGCAACTGGACATTTAGATGGCACTACACGATATTCTTTAGCCGATGCACCAAGTCGAGCAAGACGTCTTGTCAAACATGGCGATACTATTTGGTCAACAGTTCGTCCTAATAGAAAGTCTTTCTTGTTCATAAGCAAACCAAAGGAAAACTTGGTGGTATCAACTGGATTTGCGGTATTAACTCCAACCAAAATTCCACCATCTTTACTTTACTTTTGGGTAACCACAAATGAGTTTGTTGATTACTTAGTTTCAAATGCAGATGGAAGTGCTTACCCTGCTGTATTGCCAGAAAGATTTGCAGAAGCGGAAATGATTATGCCGCCAAAAGAAATCTTGGACAGATTTGAAAATGTCGCTGGTTCTATGCTTGCTCGTATAGCACATAACGAGAACGAATCCCGCACGCTGGCGAGTCTGCGCGATAGTCTGTTGCCGAGGTTGATGAGGGGAGAAGTGAGGGTGTCTGCACTATGATTAGAATGATTATCGGATGGACTATGATTGGAGGCGTGAGGGCTTTGTGCGCGCGTAATCATAGTCATCATCCAATCAGGAAAATCATAGTTCCAGACAATGGAAGGAAATATGGTTAACGAGCAATACCTCCACTCTGAATTGACAGGGAAAATCATTGGGTGCGCCATGGAAGTTCATCGGGCGTTGGGAAACGGATTTCAGGAAGTCATTTATCAACGCGCGCTGGATATTGAAATGAAGATGCAGGGGCTGACCGCCAGCCGCGAGCATGAAATGGATATTTTCTACAAGGGTATCAAAATCGGAAACCGCCGCGCAGATTTCTTTGTCGAAGAAAAGGTGATGGTCGAAATCAAGGCTGTCGTTCAATTGGATGATGTCCATTTGGCGCAAGCCATCAACTATTTGGAAGCCTACGGGCTGGAGGTCGGTCTGCTGCTCAACTTTGGTAATCGCAGTTTACAATACAAGCGCGTCATGAAGCCCGCCAAGAACCGCCCGCCCAAACCATATAATCCATCAGATCATAGCCCATCAAAATCATAGTTCATCAAATCATAGTCCATCAAATCATAGTCCATCAAACAATCATTCTAATCATAGTTAAAGACGATGCCTTTCACAGAATCCACCATCGAACAGACTGCACTCGATTGGCTCAAAGACCTGGGCTATCAAGTTGCCTTTGGGCCCGATCTGGCTTTTGATGGTTCTGCGCCCGAACGTGAGAATTATCAGGATGTCATTCTGGTTAGGCGCTTCAAAGAAGCATTGAGGCGGATCAACCCCAATATCCCAAATGAAGCGTTGGAAGACGCCTTTAAAAAAGTCACACGCCCAAATCTGCCGTCATTGGTCGGGAATAACCGTGCCTTTCATAAAATGTTGGTGAATGGCGTGGATGTTGAATATCGTAAGGACGTGTCCCCTGATCAAGGAGGTGGGCGCATCGTTGGGGATAAAGTCTGGCTGGTTGATTTTGAGGACGCAGAAAACAACGACTGGCTGGCGGTCAATCAATTCACCATCGTTGAAAATCATATCAATCGCCGCCCCGATGTGTTGATCTTCGTCAATGGCTTGCCGCTCGCAGTCATTGAACTCAAGAACGCGGCAGATGAAAAGGCAGATATTTGGGCGGCATTTAGGCAATTGCAAACCTACAAAGCGCAGATTCAATCGCTGTTCCTCTATAACGAAGCATTGATCATCTCGGATGGAAACAACGCCAAGCTTGGAACGCTTACGGCAAACAAGGAATGGTTTATGCCGTGGAAGACCATTGAAGGCGATGTCATTGCGTCCACCACCGATATTCAATTGGAAGTCCTTTTGCGCGGCTTATTCGACAAGCGCCGCTTCCTCGATATGCTCCGTTACTTTATCGTTTTCGAAGATGATACCTCAAAGAGCGGCGGCACAAGTGGCAGTGGTCAACTCATCAAGAAGATGGCGGGCTATCACCAGTTCCATGCTGTCAATATGGCAGTGGAGCAAACTGTCCGTGCTTCGCAGGTGCATTTACAAGGGTTTCGTGAAGAGCGCGGTCGTTATGCAGTCCATGCGCCGAAAGATGCAAAGCCAGGAGATCGTCGCATCGGCGTCGTCTGGCACACGCAAGGCTCAGGCAAAAGTCTGACGATGGCTTTTTACACAGGGCGCATTGTTTTGCATCCAGCCATGGAAAACCCAACCATCGTCCTCATCACAGATCGAAACGACCTTGACGGTCAATTGTTTGGGACATTTTCTCGTTGCAAGGACTTATTACGTCAAGTCCCTGTGCAGGCGGAAAGCCGTGAAGACCTTGCGAAGATTTTACGAACGTCTGCTTCTGGGGGAATTATCTTTACGACTATTCAGAAATTTCTTGCGGAGGCGGGCGTACTCTCAGAACGACGCAACATCGTTGTCATTGCGGATGAAGCACACCGCAGTCAATATGACTTTATCAAAGGCTACGCGCGCTCCATGCGGGATGCCCTGCCGAACGCCTCTTTCATCGGTTTTACCGGTACGCCGATTGAACTGAAAGATGCCAACACCCGCGCGGTCTTCGGCGATTACATCAGCGTGTACGATATTCAACAGGCAGTGGAAGATGGCGCGACTGTACCTATTTTCTATGAAGGCCGCCTTGCCAAACTTGAATTGAAAGAATCTGAAAAGCCGAAAATCGACCCTGAGTTTGATGAGGTCACAGAAAACGAAGAAGCCGAAGAGAAGGAAAAACTCAAGACGAAATGGGCGGCACTTGAGGTCGTTGTTGGTTCAGATAACCGCATTGAATTGATTGCGCAGGATTTGCTGAAACACTATGATCAACGCCTTGAGGTCATCGAAGGCAAAGCCATGATCGTGTGTATGTCCCGCCGCATCTGCGTGGATTTATACAATGCCATCATCAAACTCCGCCCGGAATGGCATTCAGACGATGATAGGCTAGGTGTTATCAAAGTGGTGATGACAGGCAATGCCACTGACCCCACCGATTGGCAGAACCACATCCGCAACAAGGAACGCCGCGAGAAACTTGCCAATCGTTTCAAGGACCCAAAAGACCCGTTCAAGATTGCCATCGTCCGCGATATGTGGCTGACGGGCTTTGACGTTCCCTCTCTGCACACGATGTATGTTGACAAACCGATGAAAGGTCACGGCCTGATGCAAGCCATTGCACGCGTCAATCGCGTGTATGGTGATAAGCCAGGCGGCTTGATTGTGGACTATCTCGGTCTCGCCTATCACTTGCAACAGGCGCTTGCCAATTACACTGAAAATGGCGGCAGTGGAAATACCGCTATAGATCAAGAACAAGCTGTTGCGCTTACATTGCGTGAATACGAAATCTGCCGTGATTTATTTCATGGCTTTGATTATTCAAAATGGAAAACAGGCGGTGGAAGAGAACAGATGCTTCTTATGAATTGGGCACAGGAGCATATTCTCAAATTGGAGAACGGCAAACAAAGATTGCTTCAAACCGTCACGCGGCTTTCCCATGCTTTTGCATTAGCAGTACCCAATGAAAAAGTTCTAGCAATCCGTGATGATGTCGGATTCTTTCAAGCCGTGCGCGCCCGTATCATCAAATCATCGCCTGAGCATGAATTGCAAGTCGAAGATGTCGAGCATGCCATAAGGCAGATCATTTCTCGTGCGGTGGCTTCAGATGAAGTGATTGACATCTTCAAAGCGGCGGGGTTGAACAAGCCTGATATTTCCATCCTCTCGGATGAATTTCTTGCCGAAATGCGCGATATGCCACAGCGTAATGTGGCGATTGAATTACTGCGAAAACTTCTCAACGACGAAATCAAACTACGCTCGAAGAAGAACCTTGTCCAATCACGTTCATTTTCCGAAATGCTCGAGCGAACCATTCGCTCCTATCAAAACCGAGCGATTGAAGTTGCTGAAGTGATTGCAGAGTTGATTGAACTTGCCAAGGAAATGCGCGAAGCCAATAAACGCGGCGAAGAACTGAAACTGACGGAAGATGAAATCGCTTTTTACGATGCGCTGGAAGTAAACGACAGCGCAGTAAAGGTTTTAGGTGATGATACGCTCAAAGGTATCGCACGAGAATTGGTTGAGACTGTGAGAAATAACGTCACCATTGATTGGACGGCCAAAGAAAATGTCCGCGCTAAATTGAGGGTGATGGTACGGCGAATTTTGAGAAGACACGGTTATCCACCTGATAAGGAAGAAAAAGCAACACAAACAGTCTTGGAGCAGGCGGAGTTAATTGCAAAAGATTGGGCTGGATGAACAATATAAATTATGGAGAACAAGACCTGACAGGTTTCCACGACACCTTCCCCGACTCGCTCCATTATCCACGTATGAGTTACGATTGACTCGCGCCACGATAAAACCTGTCAGGTCTGAGGCGAAATAATATTTATTCTAAGGAGACCTAAACCATGTCCGAAATCAAATATGAAATTATCAAAAAGATCGGCGTGCTTTCCAAGTCTGGTTCGGGGTGGGGGAAGGAACTCAACCTAATCAGTTGGAACGATAGGGAGCCTAAATACGACCTCCGCGACTGGTCTGCGGATGGGGAAAAGATGGGCAAAGGGGTAACCCTCTCCAAAGAAGAGTTGCTGGCGCTGAAAGAGTTACTGAATAAAATTGAGTTGTAATTAGGTCGGCGAAGAAAAACATGCCAGACTTTTATTTTCGCGGCACCCTCCCCCAATACTGGACCGTGATCTATGTCGAATATCAGCGGCTTTCCGAATGGGCTGTGATATTGTGATAAACAAAATCTCTCCGCAACGGGAGAGATTATTC